>NZ_JBALEQ010000006.1:0-7002 GCF_036917775.1 Nostoc sp. | reverse complement strand
TGGCGGATGCTTTCAGGCTGACAAGATAATATTTTTAACCTCTAATTCCATTTGGTCTGCTTTCTCTCATATCGCTTTTAGTCTAAACTCCAGATATGATGCTAGGGGCAATATCTTAACTGAAATTGACGCAGAAGGGCAAATAACCAAACGTAAGTACGACGATAATAACTATGTTTTGTCAGAAACCGTCATTTCTGACCGCTCTGGCCCAAATGGTTTTACGACTAAATATACCTACGATAGTCAAGGTAATCAGTTAACTCAAGAAGACGCATTAGGTAACATCACACGCTACACTTATGGCGACAAGAGCCGCCTACTGACTGAGACTGATGCCTTGGGTCGCACGACTACTAATGTGTACAGTAGAAGTGGTAATTTACGTTCAACTACTGATGCTCTTGGTCACATTACTGGTTATGACTACGATCTCAGAGGTCAACTCCGGTCTGTTACGGATGCTAACGGGAAAGTCACAGAATTCGATTATGATGACAATGGCAATGTCACAAGTGTTACAGATGCGTTAGGCAATGTTACGACTTATACTCATAACACCAATGGGGACAAACTGACTGAAACTCGTCAAATGACAACTGCGACAGGTCTAAGGACTTTAGTCACAACCTGGACGTATGACGACAACGGTCGGATGAAAACGATGACTGATGCCGAAAATCATACCACGACTTATGAGTATGACAAACTTGGGCATCAAACTGCTGTTACTGATGCACTTCAGCACCGGACTGAGTATAAATACGATGATAAAGGTCAGTTGGTTGCAACGATTTACGCAGATAATACACCTGACAACCCAGATGACAATCTGCGAGATATCAGCCGCTACGACGAAGCAGGGCGTAGAATTGCAACCATTGATAAAGCGGGACGGGAAAGGCGCTTTGTTTATGATGATGTTGGTAGATTAATTGAAACTCTTAATCCAGATACAACACCAAATAATTGGGATGACAACCCTAATACTCGTACTGAATATTACAGCGATGGGCTGGTAAAAGCTGAGATTGATGAACGGGGTAATCGCACAGAGTTTCGTTACGATGCTGATGGTCGGCAAACTCAGGTAATTTTCGCTGATGATACGCCTAATACTCTTGATGATAATCCACGCACTACTTATAAATACGACAATGTAGGGCAACGGATTTCCCAAGCTGATGCGCTCAACCACACGACTACATATAAATATGATGATTTAGGGCGCTTGAGCAAGACTGAGTTTAACGACAAAACTTTCACCACTAGTGAATACGATAACCTGAGTCGGCGAATTGCAATGACCGACCAAAATGGCAAGCGGACTGAGTATAGCTATGACGATTTAGGTCGCTTGACTGGGGTGAAGAATGCACTTCAGGATTGGACGGAATACGGCTACAACGAAGTCGGCAACCTGATTTCACAAACAGATGCTAACCAGCATACAACCAGTTTTGAATATGATGGCGTGGGAAGACGCACAGCTACTATCTTACCAATGGCTCAACGTACTGACATGACCTACGATGCTGTCGGTAATCTTAAGACATATACTGACTTTAATCGCAACACTACGACCTATCAGTACGATACCATGAACTGGATGACCTCGAAGCAGTTCCAGGATGAGTCTAAGGTAACGTATACTTACACACCCGTAGGTTTGCAGGATATCATCACGTTTGTTGACGCAAATGGTGTAACTACTGCAACTTACGATTATGACTATGACGAACGCGATCGCTTAGTGAAACGTACTGACCCAGATGGACGTAAAATTGAGTATACTTACGATGCTGCAAGTAATCGCACTTCTGTTACTACCGCATCTGGTACAGTCAACTACACCTTTGATGTTCGCAATCGCCTTGACCAAGTAATTGACGGTGGGGTTGTAACCGCAGATTATGATTATGACGCAGTAAGTAATTTGGTGCGTACTACCTTAGCTAATGGTACGCAAGAGATTCGCTCCTATGATGACCTCAATCGATTGAAGTATTTGGAAAATCATAAGGGTGACAGCATTCTCTCCAGCTACACTTATACTCTGGACAAGGTAGGCAACCGTACCAAAGTTATAGAACATAATGGACGTACTGTTGATTATACTTACGATGACTTATATCGGTTAACCCAAGAGAAAGTTATTGATGCAATTAATGGCGATCGCATCTACAATTACAACTTCGATAAAGTAGGTAATCGCACGACTAAGAGTGAAACTGTTAATGCTGTAACAACAGTTACCAACTATACTTATGATGCAAATGACCGACTACTAAATGAGACTGCAAATCAGCAATTAGTTGCTAATTATACCTACGATAATAATGGCAACACTTTAACTAAGACCGAAAACGGTATTACAACTCAATACACTTGGAATTATGAAAATCGTTTGATTGCAGCAATAGTGAAGGATGCTAACGGTGCAATCCAACAAGCGATGCAGTATGGGTATAACGATAATCGTATTCGAGTTGTAGCAACGGTTAATAGTGTTGAAACGCGGTACTTAATTGATGAAATGCAGCCGTATACACAGGTTTTGGAAGAATATTCTCCCAATGGTGCTGTGCAGGTGGAGTATGTTTACGGTAATGATTTAATTGCTCAGGAGAAGAGTAGCGATCGCACTTTCTACCACGTTGATGGGTTGGGTAGTACACGAATATTGACTGATGTAACTGGTAGTGTTGTTAGTACTTATGATTATGAGGCTTACGGGCAATTAATTAGCTCTACTGGTGGGTTGGAGAACAAGTACCTGTTTGCTGGCGAACAGTTTGATGAGGTATTAGGAGATTATTATAATCGGGCAAGGTATTATGATGCCGATACTGGAAGGTTTTTGAGAAGGGATATATATGAAGGAGAACTGGAAGAACCTCTGACGCTGCACAAATATATTTATGCTAATGACAATCCAGTTTATTTTATCGACCCAACTGGACTTACTTCTGCCAGTTTAGGCGAATCTTATGCTATTTTTGCCATTCTAGCAACACTTGCTACGATAGGTTACATCACATCAGAAGTTCTCGAAAAACAAGAACTGGATAAAGAACTTACTTTTTATCGTGGTACAACATACTATGATGCATTAGAGGTAGTTGCAGAACAACACATTAACGTACAACGGTTAACACAGCGTCAAAGTGCATTTCAGTTCCCTGAAGAGAGAAGAGGAGTGTATTTTTCAAGCCAGTATACAACAGCGCAATATTACGCAAATGAGACTGGCATGATGTATAAAGGAGCCGGCGGAGAAGGTATTTTTGCAGCAGTAGTTCCAGAGAAAAGATTTTTTCAATTTGCTGCTATGTATGGAATTGCAGTTGAAGTTCCTATACCAAGACCTCCCCGTCCAGGTATGACTGAAACTTTGATACCATACTACACTCTACCCCAATTTGAAACATTTGCTCACTACATTTTGGTTTAGAGAATATCAAATAATCTTGTAATAAATGATTGTAATTAAAGGTGAAGAATGTTAATCATATTAGCTGAGGTTTCTCCTGACGATATTTTAATAGATGAATCTATTTTTGCTGATACTCAAAAAGATTTATTTATCTATGAACACCTTAAATATTTTATTTCAAAGCTTGGTTATCTGCCAGTGGTTGAAGTGAGACTATATGGTAATCTAGTCTTCGTTACAAGAGGGCATTTATATGCTTTAATTTCGAAGGAACTTGGTTATAAATATATTCGTATAAGAATTCTTCAAGACTCGTCTAGAGAAGATGTGGAAAATTTTTTGCAAAAGTCTTCTGTTATTAGACTTGATTGGGAAACTGTAAAACAGGAAGCAAGCAGAATACCTCTCGTAGATTACGTCTGGTACATTGTATTTTTTGCACATTCGCTGAGTCAGGTGGAACGTCAAATTTTTGAGGAGAGTATAATAAAATTTTTAAAAGAGATCAAGTTACCTGAGTGTGTTCAGGAATCTAATGAGAAAATAAGGTATTTAAACTACCCCTTTTTTGGAGAATGCTGTGAATTTCAAGCGTATATTTCAATTGGAGATGAAAGATGGTATGGTGACTGGACGAGAAAACTGAGTAACTTTAACTTGAAACACGTTCCAATAATTTCTGTTAATGGGCGTAAGTTTCAGTCGAATCTTAATTTTCAATAAGGGAATCCTATAGCTGAAAACGTTCTGGAGCCTTACTTATTAATTGAGAAATATAAATTTTATTACTATTAGAAAATAAAGCCTCCAACCTTGGTTAAATCAAAGTTTTAGAGTTTAATTTCGATTATTCTTTTCCGAAAGTGATAAAACAGAGTTAACCACTCCCAAACAGGACTCAGAATCGCTACAACAAGGACACAAGTGTTTAAATATGAACAAATTTATCTGAAGGAGATACTAAAAGCCCATCTATTAACTCACTTATTCCTTGAGAATAGAGCATTTCTTCAGCATCATTTTTAATGCTAGCCGCATCAAAATTATCTCGGTGAAAAAGCTTAAGTTTTTCTATATCTTTTGAGGTATAGTCTAGGATGTTGAAGGTGAAAAACGCTTCCTTATCCATCATGTGAAGATTCTCTAAATCAGTAAAAAAGGCGAGACTCTCGGTTGTTGCAATGGGTAGTGTGTCCGAGACATTTCAAGTGTAGAAAAATACAATACGAATAGTAGTATAAGGGTTGAATAGCACTAAGGTAAGCGCAAATTCCTTATTTATAAAGCGTTTTGGGCGTAGTGAGGAAAAAGTTTTTTCGCTATTCATTCCACTTCATCAACACCCCATCCACAATCGCAATGCCCCATTGCAGAAACTTCGCCAAAAGCTTTTTGATCACAATTTGCAAAGCAGGATCATCCCAACACTTATGCAAAAACTCAAACCCCGGATTCTGCCCCGAATTTGCCGCTACTTTGAGTTTCTGCATCCGCTCCGGTCGCGCATTTGCCCTTGCAACAATCGCCTCATGCGACCACTTTTCAAGATTTTCGACAGGTGCGGCGGAACAATCACCTTCATGATTTGCTTTGTCCTCATCACGAGATACTTGGTTTTCTCCCAGCAACAAAGCAGATTGACCCTGTTCTACAAGCTCTGGTGTTTGATTTGCGATGGCTACGCCCGCCGCAGGCATCGCAGAATTTAAAGAAAATTCATTTTGTGCGATGGGCGCGGCGGAATAAGTGCCTTCATCACAGTCTCTCGGCTCAAAACCAGAGACTTTATTTTCTCCCGACAACGTTCGCGCAGCGTCTCGTAGAGAAGCGGAATTACTTTGTTCTACTTCCTCCTGTGTTTGATTAGCGATCGCTTCCTTGGAAGAAAATTCATTTTGAGCGACGGGCGCGGCGGAACAAGTACCTTCATGACAGTCTCTCGGCTCAACACCACAAGAGAGGTTTTCAGCTAATAAAGAAGCAGATTCACCCTCTGCATCATCCACAAGCAGCAGCGATGTACAGTCATTCGCCGTAGGCGAGTCTTTCTCATTCTCTGACACGCTTTCAACAGTTTGAGGCGAAGCGCCCCCCAAGGGCACGTGAGCCGTTTCTTCAACACGCAGATTTTAAGATCCCCCTTTAAAAAAAAGATATGCGTTACCCATAACCCTTGTAGAGACGTAGCAGTGCTACGTCAAAACAATTCTTTTTCGGAGATGTCTACTCGACATTCTGTGTTTTGAGCAAACTATTAGTCTGCCAACCCAAAAATGCGCTTGTGAGGACTGGGGAAAGGTTAAGGGATTTGAAACCTTTCCCCTTCCCCTTTACCCCGCCAAGTTCACTTGGCGAACTACTATGCTTCTATGCTTGCAGCACAAAATCAGATGGGGTGAGAGTTGGCGAACCAGTTAGAGTTGCAAATAGTCCACCACTGCCAAAACCAGCCGCGCTGCCATTTTGGTTGTAGAACAACTCACCATTTATAGGATCGTAGACAATTTTTGCCGTGCTAGTCGCTGCTGAACTCGTGATTTGAAAATCAGTGATGTTACTAAAACCAGTTCCAGCAGCAGAAGTAATTGTACTAAAGGTAGTTTGATCGAGTACAATCTTGTCACCTTTGCTGCTTTGGAAGTCAACGATCAGATCAACACTAACAAAGTCAGCATTGCTGCTGTAAACGAAAAGGTCAGCACCTAGACCACCAATGAGAACATCATTGCCTCTGCCACCCACAAGAGTATCATTGCCTTCTTCACCGATGAGAATATCATCGCCTGAGCCGCCCCGCAAAAGGTCATCGCCACTATTACCATTAATGATATCGTTACCCCCTTGACCATTAATTACATCATTGGAGTTATTAAAACCCGCAACGTTATTGTTAAGGTCATTGAGGAAAGTAACAGTGTTCTTGTTAAAGAGATTAGTTTGAGTGGAGTTGGCATTGAAGACATCAAAGCTGTCAGTTATACTGGTTTGTCCATCAAACAGGATATTACCAACAGATGGTCGTGAACCATTTGCTGGTAAATTATCCAGATTTTCTAATTGGAAGTTTTGCAGAGTAACTTTGGTAGAAGCTGCATCTGAAAAGGTGAGTTCTAAGTTATTAGCATTTTGAGTAAGTTGCAGATTTCGGGCAGTTAAACCACTACCAATAAATTGCAACGTATCCAGTTGGCTAATCACCGTTGCTGATGGATTTGAGCCAATTCCTGTTCCAGTAAAATCGGCGATAGTGTCATTTCCATCACCAAGGCCCAAGACAAAAGTATCATTACCATTGCCACCAAGCAACAGGTCATTACCATTGCCACCAATGATGGTATCATTGCCGTCACCGCCAGCAATTGTATCGCTGCCATTGCCACCAAGCAACAGGTCATTGCCATTACCACCAATGATGGTATCGTTGCCCCCGTTGCCAGCAATGGTATCGTTGCCATTGCCACCAAGCAACAAGTCATTACCATTGCCACCGGAGATGTTATCGTTGCCCTCATCACCAGCAATCGTGTCATTGGCATTGCCACCAAGCAACAAGTCATTGCCATTGC
>NZ_JBALEQ010000005.1:0-37778 GCF_036917775.1 Nostoc sp. | reverse complement strand
TCCGTAGGCGAGGCAGTTTTCATCCATGCCTCTTAATCTACCACCTCAGTAACCCATTTTTGACTGTAGCGTTTCTTATCGTGTGAACGGTTACGAAGAACTAGGGGTGCAATGTCCAAAATATAAGAGCTACAATCTGCACCAAGTCAATATCGCAGACATTCAGTTACCACAATTTCCCTACTTAATTAAAACCTCCCACGGACTCTCAGGAGAAGGCACTTATATCATCAAAAGTCCCAGCGATCTAAACTACTGCCTTGAAGAAATTAAGAAATATCTTGATATTAAGTTGCTTGATACGATTATTGTCTCAGAGTTTGTCAAGAATGAAGTACAGAATTACTGTGTACAGTTCTATGTCAACAAAGCCGGGGAGATAACTCTCATCGGCACTACCGGACAACTCGTCACTCCAGAAGGCAACTATTTAGGGGGAGTGATTGACTACCGCAAAACTGACATGAGCAAGTTCTTTGAAATGATTGCCAACGTTGGTGATTATGCTCACAAACAGGGATATTTCGGCATGATTGGCTTTGATGTGCTGGAAAACCAAGACGGACAATTTTACGCGATCGATGCCAATTTCCGAGTTAATGGTTCTACTCCGTTGTGCTTGCAGCGTCATACTCTACTGCGACTGGGAAAAGAAGTAGCTAAATACTCCAGTAGCTACCGCATGGAGGGGACATTAGAATCAATCCTCGTAACCTTGAAACCAGAATTAGATCGCAAAGACTTGATTATTTTATCGGCTTTAGAGAAGGTTAAATACGGAAAAATTTACACTGAACTTTATGCAATCCTTGCTGGAGAAACTATCCAACAAATGCAGTATATTGAGCAGCAATTACAGACTAAAGGATTACAATTACTTTCTTAAATAGTATGATATAGCAATCCTAAATAATTCGTGAAAAATTAGATCCCCGACTTCTTCGAGAAGTCGGGGATCTGGATATCGCGCATTTTCACAACTCAAATAAGATTGCTATATAGGACTCATACTTACTTGCGCGAGAAAACTGCGTACAACTCAAGAAGCCTTCTTCACTATTGCCTATTGTCTTCCCGCGCAAATTAAGTATGGGTACACCACTCTACGCGAACAAAAATCAAAACGAATTTCTACAGTAAATATTTTATCTTCACAATTAATCTGTTTTAAGCATCATTACGATTGTTACTTAGTAGTTATTAACTCAATATTTTTCTCATCCTGACAACACTGTACAAATCATTCCTAGGAGTGAAAGTTGGATGATTATAACTATGGTATGAACCTAAAAGACAATGCAGTTAACAACGTATCCCAAGGTTTAGGCTCATGATATTCATGCCTCATAATTTTCTACTTATATTGCTGTTTCAACTGCTATCCGTTGGGATACTTGGTGGGGGAATCTACATTCTCTATGAGTGGTACGAACAAGAACTTATAGGAACTTCCTACTTAATAGCTGCACTAGTAATGGTTCTGTGGACTTTTGGCGGCCGTTTTATCAGTTTGCCACTACTGCGCCGTCCTGGAAATGATGAACCTGAGTTTATGCGTAGTAAAACCGTGCAACGGTTGCCACGTCCTGATGGGAGCGTGTTACAAGTTGAGTTTTTTGGCCCTGAAGATGGTCAACCAATTATCTTGTCACATGGTTGGGGGCCAAACAGTACTATATGGTATTATGCCAAACGACAATTAAGCGATCGCTTCCGAGTAATTGTTTGGGATCTACCAGGGTTAGGAAAATCCTCAAAACCGAAAAATAACGACCACTCTATAGAAAAATATGCCCGTGACTTAGAAGCTGTTATCGCCATAGCAGGGGATAAACCTGTTATTTTGGTAGGACACAGCATGGGCGGCATGATTAACCTCACATTTTGTAGGCTGTTTCCAGAGCAATTAGGGAGTCGAGTAGCAGGCTTAATTCTTGTGGATACTACTTACACCAATCCGGTTAAAACTTGTATATTTAGCAATCTGGTACGGAGATTACAAAAGCCTATACTTGAACCTGTGTTGTACCTCACTATCGTGCTTTGGCCGATTTTTTGGTTGATGACTTGGCTTTCTTATTTTAATGGTTCGCTGTACATCACCGTAGAACTATCTGGATTTACGGGTACTGAAACACGCGGCCAACTAAATTTTGCAGGTTTCTTATCAGCATTGGGTTCGCCTGGTGTTCTGGCTCGTGGCACACTGGCAATGTTCAAGTTTGACGAAGCACAAACACTCGCAACTATTAACGTGCCTGTATTGGTGATGTGTGGGGCTTCAGATATAGCGACAAAACCTGTGGCAAGCGATCGCATGAAAGCAGAATTACCTTACTCTGAAAGAGTCACCCTCAAACCAGGTGGACACATGGCATTGATGGAACAAAACGAGCAGTTTGCTGAAGCAGTCAGTAGGTTTAGCGCTGACTGTTCGCTTCGAAACAGCTATCCTAAGTAGTGCTTTTTACTGCAACTCGGTAGATAATAGAACTCAGTATGAGCAAAAATACAGAACTCATATTTAGGGAGCTTTAATGACTCGACGTATTACCAGTGCTGTAAATTCACTAGTAGCAAACTTATCACGACGAAATGCACTTTTGTGGCTTGGAGGTAGCGGGATAACTACCGCCTTTATGGTGGGAACCCAAAAGGAAGTGGGGGCTCAAGACAATAAAGATTTGAAATTGGTGAACCCACCAACATTATATGATGCAACCCGAAATGGCTATAGTCATATAGCTGTAACGCCACCAAGGACTAGAACCGTCTATATTTCTGGTCAATTTGGTTCCGACTTACAAGGAAATCTTGTCTCTGATGACTTTGAAAAGCAGTTAGTACAGGCTTTTAAAAACCTCCGTTTTGCCTTACAAGCGGTTGGTGCCCAACCACAAGATGTAGCAAAAACTACTATTCTTATAGCAGATTACAACCAAAGTAAATTGATTCCATTAGGACGTGAAATTAGTAATTTATGGGGATATAAACCACCAGCAAATACTCTTATCCCCGTTCCCAGGCTTGCACTTGACGGGATGTTGTTTGAAATTGATGCTTATGCGGTAATTCCAGAAAAAGGTAATTGAGGGCTAGTTCCAACATAACCCTCTTTAAATATCAGTTCAATAACAGCAAGCGGGGTAACAAATTACTGTTCCTGCTCATCAAGCATAGTGGTCTATCGCATTAATTTTGCGGGGCTGCTAGATCCCCGACTTCTTTAAGAAGTCGGGGATCTGAACACCTTAACCTTTCAGAAATAATGACATGAACTACTAGTCAGATTACGAAACTTATCTAAAAATTTCAGTAGGTGCTAGTAGTTTTCTCTCTTATGTCTGCATTTGATATTTTAAAATTTTGTTTCCACAACTAGACTTTAGAAACAATGTCGGGAGAAATTGGTTTTTCACCAAACCTGATCAACAGCCTGGGAATTATAAAACTAATCTTAAGCCACTGTAATCTTTAGCATTAAGAGTAGTGTAACGTTACTAATTTGGGAACAATATACTAAGAAATCACTAGAATTTAGCAGTATGTTCATCACTCAGGTTAGTATTCCCAAATATCAAGTCATTGAAGAAATCTACAATGGTTCGAGAACCATCGTTTATCGTGGGTATCGAGAAAGTGACTCATTACCTGTAGCGATCAAACTGCTGAAAAATCCATATCCCACCTTTAATGAACTGGTACAGTTTCGCAATCAGTACACCATTGGCAAAAATCTCAAATCATCCCTGATCGTCCAAACTTACAGCCTGGAAGCATATCAAAATGGCTATATGTTGGTGATGGAAGATTTTGGTGGCATTTCTCTAAAAGATTATTTTACTCGTAACCAGACGCGGAACTTTGGGTCTTTGGAAGAGTTTTTACAAATAGCGATCGCACTGTGTAATACCTTAGAGATACTTTATACTGAGCGCATCATTCATAAAGACATTAAACCGAGCAATATTTTAATTAATCCTCATTCCAAAGAAGTTAAATTAATCGACTTTAGTATTGCCTCTCTATTACCAAGGGAAACACTAACCCTAATAAGTCCCAACGTATTAGAAGGAACACTAGCTTATATTTCTCCAGAACAAACAGGGAGAATGAATCGGGGAATTGATTACCGAACGGATTTTTATTCACTCGGTGTAACTTTCTACGAGTTACTCACAGGTGAGTTACCTTTTCAATCAAATGACCCAATGGAATTGGTGCATTCTCATATCGCTAAAATAGCCTTTCCAATACATAAAATTAACTTACAAATTCCGATTGTAATCTCGGAGATAGTTAGCAGGTTGATGGCAAAAAATGCTGAAGACCGCTATCAAAGTGTATTAGGATTAAAGTATGATTTAGAAACGAGTTTGGGTCAACTCAATAAAACAGGTAAAATTGAAAGTTTCACAATTGCTCAAAGGGATGTGTGCGATAGATTTATTATCCCTGATAAACTCTATGGACGGGAATTAGAAATAAAAACCCTACTAAAAGCATTTGAAAATGTCAGCCTGGGCGCAACAGAAATAATATTGGTAGCTGGGTTTTCTGGAATTGGCAAAACTGCTGTTGTTAACGAAGTCCATAAACCTATTGTTCGTCAACGCGGTTATTTTATCAAAGGCAAATTTGACCAATTTAATCGGAATATTCCTTTCTCAGCATTTGTTCAAGCTTTCCGTAATTTTATGGAGCAGTTACTAGCAGAAAGCAGTATTAAAATACAAGAATGGAAAAATAAAATTGTTCAAGCACTAGGTGAAGATGGTCAGGTAATTATTGAAGTAATTCCTGAATTAGAAAGAATTATTGGCAAACAACCCCCTGTACCAGAGTTATCAGGTAACGCTGCCCAAAACCGATTTAATTTATTATTTCAGAAATTTCTCCAAGTATTTACAACTAAAGACCATCCTTTAGTAATATTTTTAGATGACTTACAGTGGGTAGATTCGGCTTCATTGAAACTAATACAATTATTAACGAATGAAGCTAATCAGGGATATTTGTTGTTAATTGGTGCGTATCGAGACAATGAAGTATTTCCAGCACATCCGTTGATGGTGATGTTGGATGAAATTCGCAAAACAAGTGTAACTGTAAATAGCCTTACCCTGAAACCACTAAACCAATTACAATTGAATCAACTTGTAGCAGATACATTAAATTGTGCAGAGAATGTGGCATTATCTCTTTCGCAATTGGTCGATCGTAAAGCTCAAGGAAATCCATTTTTTGCAACTCAGATTCTCAAATCATTGCATCAAGACCGACTAATTCAATTCAATTTTGTAGAGGGATGCTGGCAATGTGATATTTCCCAAATAAATCAGCAAACTTTAGCAGATGATGTTGTTGAGTTTATGGTCTTCCAATTACGAAGACTACCAGAAGAAACTCAACAACAATTGAAGCTAGCTGCTTGTATTGGGAATCAATTCGATTTAAAAACATTAGCGATTGTTTCCAAACAATCGGAGGTAGAAACCGCAGATTGTTTGTGGAAGGCTTTGCAAGAAGGGTTGATTTTGCCGCAAAGTGAAGTTTATAAGTTTTTTGTTGGTTCAGAAAATCAAGCAGCTACTCAAGAACATTCTGAGATGGTTGTATATAAATTTTTACACGATCGCGTCCAGCAAGCTGCTTATTCACTGATTCCAGAAGCACAAAAGCAGTCAACACACCTGCAAATTGGGCGATTGTTGTTGGAAAATACACCTTTGCATCAGCAAGAGGAAGGGATTTTTGCGATCGTTAACCAATTCAATTACGGATTGGAGTTGTTGGAAGAACCTGGCGAACGAGAACATCTGGCCCGATTAAATCTAATAGCTGGTTGTAAAGCCAAAAACTCAACTGCTTATGCAACAGCAGTAGAGTATTTAAAAGTTGCAATGCTTTTATTACCGATAAATGCTTGGCAAAGTAGCTACGATTTGGCCCTTGCTGTTTACGAATCTGCGGCTGAAGCAGAATATCTGAATACAAACTTTGAATCATCAAAATCATTAGTAGAGATTATCCTCAAAAAGGCCAAATCTCCATTAGAAAAAGTTCGTACTTATGAGATTCAAATCCAATCTTATACAGCACAAAATAAATTCATTGAAGCAATAGCCACAGGTAGAGAAGCACTCCAATTACTAGATTTGACCTTACCTGAAGATGGTAACACTCAAATGATTTTTGATGAATATGACCAGTTGCAACAAATGTTGATTCATCAATCAATTGCAGCATTGGCAGATATGCCAGAAATAACCGATCCCAAAAAATTAGTTGCACTTCGCATTTTATCGGGTTTATTTGCCCCGGTTTATATAGCCAAACCGATGTTGCTGCCACTCAAGATTTTTACAATGATCAAAATTTGTATTCAATCTGGCAACTCACCACAGGCTGCTGTAGCTTACAGCCTCTATGGATTGTTTTTGTGCAGTATTGGTGCAATTGAAGATGGATATAGCTTTGGTAAACTGGCAATAGAACTTTTAGATAAGTTTCAAACTAAAGAACTTAAAAGTAGAGTTTATCTCACATTTAGCCTATTTATTAAACACTGGAAAGATTCAATTAAATCCACATTAGGTTTATTTTTAGATGGATTACAAAGTGGGTTAGAAACTGGAAATTTAGAATACGTTGGTTATTGTGCTAATTGCTATAGTCAGTTTCTCTTTTGGAGTGGAGAAAATTTAGAAAATGCGGTACTGGAGGCAGATAAATATTGCGATCTAATGCAGCAAATCAAACAAGAGGTATCTCTAGTTTGGGGAAATATTTGGCGGCAGACAGTTTTAAATTTACAAGGAGAAGCGGTTAATCACTGCTGTTTAATTGGTACACACTTTCACGAAGAAGAGATGTTACCAACTTTGATTACAACTAATAATATTAATGGTATTTGTTATGTCTATCTAGCAAAAACTCTCCTAGCTTATCTTTTTGGAGAATACGAGTCTGCTTGGGAATATTCTCAAAAATTTGAGCAGTATGAGCAGGGAGCAGCAGGCTTATTAATTGTTCCTTTGCGGAATTTTTATCAATCTTTGAGTTTGTTAGCTCTTTGTTCTCAAGCAAATGAAGCACAGCAACAGCTTTATCTCCAGAAAGTAGCTGAAAACCAAGCAAAAATGCAAGAATGGGCAAATCATGCGCCAGTCAATTATCAGCATAAGTACAATTTAGTTTTGGCTGAACAAGCTCGTGTAACTGGCGATCGCGTACAAGCCGCAGATTACTATGAAATCGCTATCCAAGAAGCGATCGCCAATGACTATGTTCAGGAAACAGCGATCGCTAACGAGCTTGCTGCTAAATTTTACCTAGAATGGGGTAAAGAAAAAGCCGCAGAAGGATATCTGCAACAGGCATATTACTGCTATGCCCGTTGGGGAGCAAAAGCCAAAACTGATGACTTGGAAAAACGCTATCCCAAATTACTCAAACCCATTTTACAACAGCAAGAATTCTACTTTAATCCCTTAGATAGCATATCCACTATTGTCGGTACATCTACTTACGCTACCAACAGTACTAATATTTCTGATACTCTAGATTTAACCTGCATTCTCAAAGCCGCTCAAACTATCTCTAGTTGCATCGAATTAGACGTACTCATCAGCAGCCTCACCCGCATTATCCTAGAAAATTCAGGTGCAAAAACATCTGTATTAATTCTTCCTCAAAAAGATATTTGGCAAGTGCGGGCAATTACCTTTATCGATCAACAGTCAAATTCTCAGACTGATGTCAAAACTATTCTTGATTCACAACTACTAGACGCTAGTCAAGATATTCCGATAAAACTGATCAATTACGTTAAAAATACTCAAGAAACTGTCATCATAGATAATTGCAAAACAAATATTCCTGGTGTCATTGGGGAATATATGCTTTTACATCAACCTCAAAGTGTATTATGCACACCCATTATTAACCAAGGTCATTTGGTGGGGATTCTCTACCTAGAAAATCAACTGATTCAAGGGGTATTTACTACTAATCGTTTACAGGTGATTAACCTACTATCTTCCCAAGCAGCAATTGCCTTAGAAAATGCCCAACTTTATCAGCAAGCCGGTCAAGCTTTACAAGATTTGCAACAAGCTCAATTACAAATTGTCCAAAGCGAAAAAATGTCTGCATTGGGTAACTTAGTGGCTGGTGTGGCTCATGAAATGAATAATCCTTTGGGATTTATTGCTGCTAGTCTCAGACAAGCAAAACCCACCTTTGTTGATATTTTTGAACACTTAAAACTGTATCAAGAAAAGTTTTCTGAGCCGGGAGATGAAATCATCAACCATGCTGAAGACATTGATTTAGATTATACATTAGCAGACTTACCCAAGATAATTGATTCGATGACTATGGCCTGTGAGAGGCTAGAAAATATTAGTACGAGCCTCCGAACTTTTTCTCGTGCTGATAGAGATTACAAAGTTCCATTTAACATTCACGAAGGGATTGATAGTACAATTCTAATTTTAAAACATCGTCTCAAAGCTAATGATAAACGTCCAGCAATTGAGGTAGTAACTAACTACGGTAACTTGCCGGCAGTTGAATGCTTTCCGGGACAATTAAATCAAGTATTTATGAATATCATAGCAAATTCTATTGATGCCTTAGATGAATCAAATACAGGTCGCCCATTTGAGGATATTAAAGCTAATCCGAATCGAATTATAATTACCACCTCCTTAAAATATCAGCAAGTTGAAGTAAAGATCGCTGATAATGGGGTGGGGATGAGCGAGTCAGTCAAAGAAAAAATATTTGACCATTTGTTTACTACTAAAGGTGTTGGTAAAGGAACGGGATTAGGATTAGCGATCGCTCATTCTATTGTTGTAGAAAAACACAGTGGCACTCTAAATGTAAATTCTACTCCAGGTGAAGGAACAGAATTTATCATTAGCTTACCAATTCTGGCTCAAACTCAAAGTTAACTTGTTGGAAATATGAACCAATACGCTTAGGTTAGGCATAAAAACCTTAACCTGTGTAGAGGTAATTTGAACATTACTGCCCGCGATCGCAGTATCCTCAACGCCGCAGCAAGTTTGGAGCGATGTCTTACCACCTTAATTTGTGCCGCTGTTAATCAAAACTGAAAAAATACACAGCCACCCCAATTGCTCAATTCATTTTGGGAAAACTAGACACAAGATAAATAATTACAAGATTGGCTGATGAAAATAACTTTTGCTAACTTAAGCTTAATTGGTGCAATCTACATATATGCTATTGGTAACAGCAGTGTTCAAGCGCAGGTCACGCCTGATGGTACTCTCAACACCACTGTATCTGGCAATAATAGTTACAACATTACTGGCGGTACTGTTGTTGGTAATAATTTATTTCACAGCTTTAGCCAATTTTCTATTCCTACAGGTGGTTCTGCAAGCTTCAGTCATAATTCCAACATTCAAAATATTTTTAGTCGCGTCACTGGTAATAGTATTTCTTATATTAATGGTTCCATCAACACTAATAGCGGTGTTAACCTTTTCTTACTCAACCCGGCGGGGATTATTTTTGGTGCAAATGCTAGCTTAAACGTTGGTGGTTCTTTTGTCGGCACAACCGCTTATGGCATCAAATTTGCTGATGGCAACGAGTTTAGCACTAACATAACTAAATCCCCATTGTTAACTATGAGTGTACCTGTAGGGTTACAACTTGGGGGCAATCCGGGAACTATTTCCGTGCAAGGAGTGGAAAATAATAGTAGATTGAACCCCACAACTTCTGTTTCTGGATTAACTAGTACAAATGGCTTGCAGGTTTTACCTGAAAAAACACTAGCTTTGATAGGTGGTGATCTCGTTCTCGATAGTAGCTTTCTTTCTGCACCAGGAGGACGAATCGAACTTGGCAGCATTACCCAAGGTAGTGCAAATATCGATCTCACGCCGCAAGCATTAACGTTTAGCTATCCAAGTATTGGCTCTAGCTTTGGTAATATTCAAATGAGTCAACGTGCTGTTGCATCTGTACGCGGAACCAGCCCCGGTTCGATTCAACTTCAGGGTAAACAGATCGATCTTCGGGATGGTTCTTTGCTGGTAGTACAAAATTTAGGCAACAGTAAAGCAGGTGATATTACTGTTAATGCTACAGAATCGCTACAAGTAGTTGGTAGATCCTCAGATTTTCGCAGTTCCAGTGGCATAGTCAATGAAGCTCTACTATCAGGAACCGCAGGAAATATTGTGATTACAACTCCAACATTGACCATTGATCGCGGGGCAATTGTCATGAATCGTAGCTATAGTTCGGCCCCTGGTGGTAACATCACAATCAATGCCAATGCAGTGTCTGTGGGTGGGGTTGATCCGAAAGATCCATCTACTGTTCCGATCTTTGGTGTGCTTGTTGCTGCTGCTTTTGGAACTAAGCAAGGTGGAGATTTATCGATTTCTACTGATAGCCTTTCAATTTTGGGCGGTGCTAATGTTGGTACTAGGAGCTTTTCTAGCGGTCAGGGTGGCAATGTTAAAGTTACTGCTGATACTGTGAATGTCTCAAGTCTAGATTCTCCTCCTGGATCGCTTTTTATCAGCTTGCTATCAGCGAATACTTTTGGCCCAGGAGATGCAGGAGACTTACATTTAGATACCCGGAAATTGTCAATACAAGATGGGGGTTTAGTCTCAGTTTCGAGTGTGAGTAGTGGGAATGCTGGCAATCTTACCATTAATGCCACTGAGTCAATTGATGTTAGGGGCATGAAAGACGCAGAAAATCCTAGTTATATTGGGGCGATCGCTCGTGTACTCGTACAGAGAACACCAACAAACAATAGTATCTCCAAGGCAAATGCAGGCAGTGTCACAATTAATACTCCTAAATTAACCATTCTTGATGGGGCAAAAGTTTTTGTCGAAAATGAAGTTCAAGGTGATGCAGGTACTTTAAACGTTAATGCCAATACCTTATATCTCAACAATGGTAGTAGTCTTTCTGCATCTACAAAAGTTGGTCAAGGAGGCAATATCAATCTCCAACTCCGCGATTATTTGCTCATGCGTAATGGTAGCTTCATTAATGCTGAAGCTGGTGCTGCTGGCAATGGTGGTAACATTACTATTAATTCACCTATCATTCTCGGCTGGGAAAACAGCGATATCATTGCCAATGCTTTCCAAGGTAAAGGCGGAAATATTGACATTACAACTCAGGGGATTTTTGGTTTAGAATATCGTCCGCAACTAACACCAGAAAATGATATCACCGCCAGTTCACAATTTGGAGTGAATGGTACAGTTAACGTTAATACTATTGGTTTTGACCCCAATTCTGGTCTAGTGGAATTACCTGTGAATGTTAGTGATCCTTCCCAAAAAATTGCTACAGGATGTGCAAATACCAGTGGTAGTAGTTTTGTCGCCACAGGTAGAGGTGGGATACCGCAAAATCCGACACAGGAAATTATGAGCGATCGCACTTGGTCAGACATCCGCGACATCTCTGCATTCCACACAACACAACTAGTCAAAGCACAAATACAGAAATCCCCAGAAATACTTGTTCAAGCTACATCTTGGCGACGTAATGCCCAAGGTAAAATTGAATTAATTACCAATCAATCTCCGAATCAGGTACAAACAGCATTAACCTGTGCGGCTACACCTCAAAATTAATTAACTTTACATAAGTTACTAAACCAGAATTGCACATTATTTAATCCACGATCCTTACTGCCTTTTGATTAGTTCCAAAGTAGAGGTCGCTTAATTCTTCCAAAGAAACATCGGTCTGCGATTCTGGATTACGAAAGTAGGGATGGATGGGCAAGAGTTCAGCGCGATCGCGGGTTTCTGGTAAAGACAGAATCTGCTCAAGCAAAGTCAGGTAGTTTTCAGCAGTAGATTCCCAACTGTACGTCTTCAGAACCCGTTGCTGACCAGCTTGAGCAAAATACTCCCACTCCTGAACATCACATAGTACCCGCTCCAAGCCTCGTGCAATCTCAGCAGGATCTTCTGGGTCTATGAGTATGCCATATTCCTTATTTCCCTGTCGCAAGCTTTCGCTAGGGCCACCGTTCTTGGTTGCTACCACTGGTAAACCTGCAACTGCTGCTTCTAAAGGAGCAAGTCCAAAGGGTTCGTAAAGTGCTGTCAGCGCAAATACCGAGCGGCGTTTAACCATAAACCGATAGGCTGCTGCCAGTGATTCTTGAGACTGATCTAACAAGCCAAATGCACTAATCTTGCCCCACAAGTCGTTTTCCTTAACCACCTCTCGAATGGGGGCTAATACCTCTTCAGCTATGCTGTCACTAGCCTCTTCTCGTAAAGGATCGTCAAGTCCCCCGGTAAGTAACATCAAGTTAGCTCGTTCCTGAAGTGTTGGACTGATTGCGAAAGCTTGCACTAGCCCTAATATGTTTTTTTTAGGCTCTAATCGACTGGATGCTACGATAACGGGCAAATCTCGCCGGGCTTCTGCAATGTCCCGTACCAATCGCTCCTGAATGAACTCTTCAGTCGCTTTCTCATTTTCGGAACGTGCCTTTGCACCGAAAATCGAGAAATCTGCTCCCGGTGGAATCACTGCAAAGCGGTTGTTGTTGTCTACATCCACTGCACTCTTATAGACTCGATGAGAATACTGTTGAAAGCGTTCTTGTCGTGTACTGGTGATATTAACGACCGAGCGATTCATGCTCAAGCGTTCGGCTAGGATGCGATATTTAAAATGGAATTGCTCATCTATTTCTAACAAGTTCTCTGAAGTGAGTTCCAGCTTGTCCATCTTTTGGGCACCGAGAGAATGAGCAGTAAAGGTAAAAGGTATGCCTGTATCCTCTTCAATTAGAACGCCACACAGCCCTCCATCAGCGTAGTGAGCAGTCATAGCATCGGGTAAGTCACCTTGCTGTTGATAAAATTTCAAGATGTTAGGTACCCAATCACTAATCAGATGAGTCCATAACAACTCTTTGGGAAGAAATTCTTTTGGCCCAGCTGGTAAGCGGATAATGCGGACGTTATCGATTCCTGGATAAGTGTCAAACCCTTGGGTAAACTCTGGCCATTCCGGGTCAATAATTTGACGGGTGAGAATATCAACTTTGTGTCCCTTTTCGGCTAATGCTATGGCGACTTGCTTAACGTAGATCAGTTGACCCCCAAAATCTGGGTGTTTGGTTATGTGACTATTGTTTGAATCAAAATTGCCTTGAGGGTTGAGAAATCCAATGTGCATCGCCCACTTCCTAATACAGGTTGATTGCTACTAGAGATTTTGCCTGAACACGTCACCATAACAGCTTAGTGAGCTTGTTAAAAACTCCCAAGGCTGAAAAAGGCAGGCAGTGAGATTCTACGTAAATACCATCGCTAAAAAAGTAAGCCAAAGGGTTTTTATTGATTCCCTTTAGCTTAAACCCAGCCAATTCGCGCATTTTCCTAATATTTAAGTTAATCGCTATTGCGGTTCGCGCACATATACCGGATGGCATAAATGGTAAGGTGATATTTATTATTTAAAATTCAATGTATTCTTGCTCTTATCCCGTAGTTTAACTTTTATCTATATCTTTTGTCGCCCAAAATACATCAATATACTTAGTAAATAGTAAATTTATTTCTTCCACAACAACGCATTGGCTAAAGGGAAACCATATTTATTGGGCAATTCTATCACTCAGGATGATGCTTGCTATCAGATACAAATATTACAACAATAAGTAAATGCCAAAATTTATAAGATGGTCTCATAAAAGATATTTTAAGTAAATCTACATGCTGATATAAATAGATTTATTCATTTTGGTAGATGTCGGTATTTGCTATTTTTTGTAAATTTATGAAGCTGAAAATATTTGCAAAAAACTTTTTAGCATATTTATGACTTCAAAAATAACAAGAATGTTGCCAATATTATCAATTAACGATGAAAAATTCTATTTTTAAATGTAAAGAGATCCTTGTTGTCATCAAGTTTTAAGACTTTTTAAGGATAGCAATTGCAATAAAATAGTAATTTTTTGTTAATTTAAACTTATTAGATTTAACCTTAAAAATAGCTTGCATTAATTACTATCAAACACATCTACAAATTTTTTATTAACAGTAAAATTAGTTCTTGGTAATTCGCTTATGTATGTAGCTGTATGGCCTGGGAATGTATATCCCTTGGGTGCTAGTTGGGATGGAAAAGGTACGAATTTTGCTTTGTTTTCGGAAAATGCAACAGGTGTAGAACTTTGTTTATTTGATGCTGATAATCATGAAATTCGCTTGCCTTTAACAGAAAAAAATAATTTTGTTTGGCACGCTTATCTACCAGGAGTAGGGCCTGGGCAACGCTATGGATTTAGAGTACATGGCCCTTGGGCCCCAGAACTTGGTCATCGCTTTAACCCTAATAAACTACTAATTGATCCCTATGCTAAAGCAATTGATGGGGAAATTAGTGATAGTCCAGCTAACTTTGGCTACTCTTTAGATGCGCCAGAACAAGACTTAGCTTTTTCCGAGTTAGATAATGCCGAAACTATGCCGAAGTGTATTGTTGTCGATCAATCCTTTGATTGGGGAGATGACAAACTACTTTCTATACCGTGGCACGAAACTATTATTTATGAAACTCACGTTAGAGGTTTTACTAAATTACACCCAGAAATTCCAGAAGAATTACGTGGTACCTATGCAGGACTAGCACATCCAGTTGCAATTCAATATCTCCAACAACTAGGAATCACATCTGTGGAATTGATGCCTGTGCATCACTTTTTATCTTCTCCAGGATTTCTGGTAAATAAAGGACTGAAAAACTATTGGGGTTACGATTCCATTAATTATTTCACCCCTTACTCTGGTTACAGTGCTAGTGGCTCAGTCGGACAACAAGTGACCGAGTTTAAGCAGATGGTCAAGGACTTACACTCTGCTGGCATTGAAGTAATTTTAGATGTAGTTTATAACCACACTGGCGAAGGCAATCATTTAGGTCCAACATTATCGCTACGAGGCATCGATAATGCTGTGTACTACCGCTTAGTCAAAGATAATTCCCGTTACAACATGGATTTCACAGGCTGCGGCAACTCTCTCAATGTGCGTCATGCCCAAGTTCTGAAGTTAATCATGGATAGCCTGCGCTATTGGGTAACAGAAATGCATATTGATGGCTTTCGGTTTGATTTAGCCTCAGCATTAGCCCGAGAACTATATGAAGTAGATAATCTCGCAGCTTTTTTTGATATTATTCATCAAGATCCAATTCTGGCAGATGTAAAGCTGATTGCTGAACCTTGGGATTTAGGAGAAGGCGGTTATCAAGTTGGCAATTTTCCTTTACGTTGGTCTGAATGGAATGGCAGATATCGTGATACTGTACGAGATTTTTGGCGTGGTGAGGATGATAGCCTCGGGCAATTTGCTTACTGTTTTACTGGAAGTCCTGACCTTTACCAAGCAAACGGGCGTAATCCCAGTGCCAGTATTAATTTCATCACTGCTCATGATGGCTTCACGCTCAATGATTTGGTCAGCTACAACGAAAAGCATAATCAGGACAACGGCGAAGATAGCCGGGATGGGGAAAGCCATAACCGCTCTTGGAATTGCGGTGTAGAAGGAGAAACCAATGACCCAGATGTAATCCGCTTACGGCAACGTCAGCGACGCAACTTTTTAGCAACTCTAATGCTGTCTCAAGGCATACCCATGCTATTAGGAGGAGATGAAATTGGTTGCACTCAGAAGGGTAACAACAATGTATACTGCCAAGATAATGAAATTGCCTGGCGTGATTGGAGTTTACAAAAGTCTAATTCCGAACTACTAGATTTTGCCCGCGAACTGATTTATTTTCGTCATCAGCATCCAGTATTTCGGCGGCGTAAGTGGTTTCAAGGTCGTCCTATTCACGGTTTTGGGATCAGTGATATTGGTTGGTTTAATGACGATGGCAGCGAAATGACTGAAAAGCAGTGGCTAGTTAGTTATGCCAAAGCTATGGAAATTTTCTTGAATGGCGAGGGCATTGTTACTCCTGGCCGCCGTGGTGAACGGATTATTGATGAGAGCTTTCTGCTATTTTTTAATGCTCACTACGAAACGATTGAGTTTGCTTTACCCAATGTTTTCAAAGACAGGGAATGGGAAATAGTTATTGACACCAACGAATCTCGCTTCCTTAGCCCAGGAAAGTTGGTTATGGGTGAGCAAACTGTGCCAGTTACAGACCGCTCTCTCATGGTGTTACGTCGTCTTGCTTCGTAAGACAAAATCTTATGAGCGATCGCGCCTATGACAAAATTAAAAATTGAGTGACCGTTGTGAAGTGCGATTAGGAAAGCAATCGCACTTCACAACGGTAATTTGAAGTATAAAGTGGTTCTTGGCAACTTTTGGCGATCTCGGTTGGGGAAGGCAGAAAGCAGAGTAATCACCCAATGAAACACGTTGGTTTTGCACAAAGAACTTGAATGGTAGCTCTCGTTGCGCTTTTTTGATGAAAAGCCAGAAAAATAAGTATAAGCTCAATATCTTATCGATAAATATATTACTAGTAAAAATACTTAAATCCGACTTTACATAAGTTCGTAGCAAATTGACAAGGGAAAATTCTTGAGGTAAAGCAGAAGATAAATGTTTTTATCTTCTGCGTGAGTGCTGCACTTGTGCCTCACTTACTTGCAAATATCTAGTGACCCAAGGTGTAATAAAGTTGACTAGTTAATCTATCTGGTTTTTCACGGTAAGTTCTCAAACAACCCGGCTTTTATACAGGCTGATTCTCAACAATTATAGATTAATGAGAATATTTAACCTAAAATCAGGGTTAGAGAAAACTGATTGACTTCATCAGCACTTCTTTTTGTATTTCTTTATGTCCAACAAAAAGAAGTGCTGAATGTGGATAGTAACATTAAAAAATTCTCGGTATGTGTCACTCAATCTACAGGTTTTTTAGATGATGAAACAAAGACAGGCAAGTATATACAAATACACTCAGCTACTTTGGAGTGTTTTGTTAGTGTTGGTAATTTGGAATCTACCCCAATACGCTCTGGCAGATGTCAACCCACAAGAGATAAATGCAATTATTCGCACACGGGACATTGCCCTGCAAGCCCTAAACACCCGCGATTTTACCAAAATACAGCCTTACCTGCACCCAAATTTCACAATCACAACAGTTGATAACCAGATTTTTCACAAAGTTCCTGAGTTTGAAAAGTACTGGAATCAGCAGTTTTCCAGTTCCATCAAAGATATCAAAATGCAATTGAAAGGAGATACTCTTAGAACATTTCTTACTCCAGATATAGATGTTGCCTCTGGAGAAGCGATCGCATCTTTTTCTTTCAAAGATGGCAAAGCGGCTGATATGGCGTTGCGATGGACAGCAGTGCTGCAAAAACTCCAAGATAAATGGACAATTCAATCGCTGCATTTTTCCTCAAATCTACTGGATAACCCAGTGCTAAATGCTGCTCAACAATTGGGGCGTATTCTAGCAGTTGCAGCAGGCGTAGGTGGTTTCCTTCTGGGAGCAGTGACGATGCTATTATTACGTCGCAGGACTAAGCCACGAACCAAAGGGACATAACAAATAAAGTGGGAAGAAACACTTATCAGCCCAGTAAAAATATTAGCTTTCATCGCCGTCTCAAAGCAACCATAGTAGTTTTATTAGTTTGGGGTGGCGTGAGTTTGCTGCACTGGCTACCAGAAACACAATGGTTGATGCTGGGATTAACGGCAATCCTGACTGTGCAAACGTTACGGATGCTGTTAGCAAAACCAGTGGCGGCAGTGATGGAGAGTGACATTTATTTACCGCCAGTCTCGATTTTAGTTCCAGCTAAAAATGAAAGTTCAGTCTTAGCTAATCTAGTTAACAGCTTATGCCAATTGAATTATCCCAGGGATTCTCTAGATATCTGGGTTGTTGATGACGGTAGTACCGATGAAACCCCCCAGGTTTTGAGGGAATTACAAACTCAATTTCCATCTTTGCAAGTTCATCGACGAGAATCAAAAGGTGGAAAATCAGGGGCTTTGAATGCGGTGTTTCCCTTTACCCAAGGGGAGATTATCTTAGTCTGCGATGCGGATGCTCAGTTACCTGTCAATTTTCTCCAGCAAACAGTACCTCTATTTCAGAAGCAAGCGATCGGTGCAGTGCAAGTACGAAAAGCGATTTTTAATGCTAATACCAATTTCTTAACCCATTGTCAGCAGATGGAAATGAATTGTGATAGCTTTCTACAAACCCATCGCATTGCTATTGGTGGAATGTCTGAACTGCGCGGTAATGGGATGTTAGTTCGTCGGGAATTGTTAGAAAAGTGTCAAGGTTGGAATGAGAATACTGTCACCGATGATTTGGATCTTTGCTTCAAGCTTTATTTAGCAGGTACGGAAATTGAGTTTGTTACAGTTCCATCAATTCAGGAAGAAGGTGTAACTACTTGGGAAAAACTTTGGAATCAACGCTGTCGTTGGGCTGAAGGCGGCTATCAGCGTTACCTAGATTATTTCCCGCAAATTCTTACTTTAGGTTGGGCGAAAGAAACTGATTTACTATTGTTTTTTCTATTGCAATTTCTTCTGCCAATTGGACTAATACCCGATTTACTTTGGACAATATTTTATAGTCATCATCCAGTTCTGTTTCCACTCCAGACACTACTCAGCATCATTCTGACAATTGCCTTTGTTGCTGGACTTTACCAATTTCAAAACTTACGAGGATGGTCTTTGTTTTGGGCAACAATTCAAGGATCATTCTACATGGTGCATTGGATTCCTGTAATGATTGTGACGACTTTAAAGATGTGTGTGCAAAGGCAGCGATCGCGCTGGGTTAAAACTGAGCATAGTGGTGGAAAAAATTATGATTGCAGAATCAGATAATCTGATAAAAAAGCAGAAAAAATACTTTATGTTAATTGGAGTAAGTGTTTATGAAGGTCAAGCAATTGAATATAAGCTGAAAAGGCTTAGTAAATTTATTTATCCTAATATTGACGATGTATTGCCTGAAATTACCAAAGAAGATTTTCTGGCGAGAGAGAAGATTTTAGAAAGAAAAACACTAGGGTTTATTTTCAACTATTTAAAGCAAAATAAATTTTTATTAAATGATGATGCAGAATTTTTAGTTAATAGGTTTGTAAATTATAGAAATACTGTTATTCATCACCTTGTAAAATTACCAGGCTTTAATCTGAATACAGAAGAAGGTATAGATCAAGGAATACAGTTTTTAGAGGAATATAGAAAAGCAATAAAAGATATAAATGATATTTTTGATCCATCTTTTATTTATGCACATATATTATTATACGAAAACATCGAGATTATAGATGATATAAATAAGTATCAAAATAGTTTAAATAATTTGTATTCACTCTTGAATGAATCCTTAACAAGAGGGGGTGGCTCTCTTGAAATAGAGATTCTCAATAATCTTGATGAACGTTTTGATTACCAGACAAAAAATAATTTTAATAAAAACAATTCTTCTACATTTAACCCGCAAGCAGAAAAAAAGAAATTATGGCAAAATACTAAAATAGTTCGTGCATTGAGTCGTATTGGAGCAAAGATAGCAAATCAAGATGGATGGATTTCTTTATTTATTTGTGAACAACGGCTAAAAACAGAGTACCCAGAAATAAAGCCTAATGATTATGGGTTTAATAATATTCTGGAAATAATCAAAATATCTAATTTGTTTGAATTAAAAAAAACAAAATACAAAAAACATAATAAATATAAAATTTATTTTCGGTTTTATCAAGAAACAAATGAAATTAGCTGAAATTATCAAAATAGAGAATCATGTTAGATTTGCTGATTCAAAACGGGTTAATTTTCGATGGCTTAGGCTCTCCACCTGTGTGTGGAGATATTGGTATTCAAAACGGCTGCATTGTTACCCTTGCACCCTCCTTAACTACCCCAGCGTGTGAAGTGGTTGATGCTTCTGGGTTATGGGTGACACCTGGATTCATCGACATTCATACTCATTACGATTTAGAGTTAGAAATTGCACCAGGATTGAGTGAATCAGTGCGTCATGGCGTTACTAGCGTGGTTATTGGTAACTGTAGCTTATCTGTTGCGATCGCAGAACCCCAAATCCTGGCTGATATTTTTCAGAGAGTAGAGACACTTTCCCATCGGCTGATTGCAAAATGGCTACAAAAGTCAGTTTCCTGGCAAACACCAGCAGAATATTTACAGCATTTGCAACAGTTACCCCTTGGCCCCAATGTTGCCCCAATGTTTGGACACAGTGCCTTACGCGCTTATGTGATGGGATTAGAACGCAGTTTAACTGTTCAGCCAACAAAATTTGAACTAAATCTTATGCAGCGCATAGCCAGAGATGCAATAGATGCTGGCTTTATTGGCATTTCTATTGATATGTTTCCCTGGCATCGGATGAGTGGAGAATGGCAAGGCTGTACAATTCCCTCTCAACACGCCAAATTTAAAGAATACGCAATGTTGGCGGATTTATGTCGGCGGTGCGATCGCGTTTTTCAAGTCACCCCCAATTTACAACGGCTTGCTTCCTTTGTGGATATTCTGCGTATGGGTTCAGGAATTGGACAAAAACCACTACGGCTAACAGTCCTCTCAGCCTTAGATGCCGTACACGATCGCAAACTCTGGCGAATATTTTCTCCCCTACTTTTTATTTGGAATCGGCTTCTAAATGGGAATGTCCGCTTTCAAACCCTAACTGAACCTTTCAGCATTTACTCTGATGGATCTGTGACTCCCTTATTTGAAGAATTCTCCACAGGCGCACAACTCAATGGTTGTCAGTCACGAGAAGAAAGACAACAACTATGGGCATCGGAAACATTTCGTCGTCAGTTTCGCCAAGAATGGCTCAGTAAACGGCGTAAATCATTTCATCGTCAGTTAGATTTAATGGAAGTTATTCACTGTCCTGAAGCAAGTTGGCAAGGGTTAAGTTTTGCGGAAATTGCTTGTCAAAAGCAACAAGAACCAGTGGATTTATTTATCCACGCATTACAAAAATACGATACAGATTTACGCTGGGTGGCGACAGGAGCAAACGATCGCCTAAAACCCCGTTTAGCGATGATGCAGCATCCTCATATTTTGCCTGGTTTTACCGATGCTGGCGCTCACGTCCGTAACCTGGGCTACTATGATGGAGCTTTATCTTTGCTCAAACAAGCAGTTGCAACGAAATTTCTTTCACCGGAAGCTGCGATTTGCCGCGTTACGGGAGAACCTGCTGGTTGGTTTCGTCTGGATACGGGAGTTCTGAAAGTTGGGGCGAAAGCAGATATAGTTTTACTCGATCCCAATGCTTTAAATCAGCCAATTAGCCCGCAGGTGCAGATATCAGATCCAGTTTTAGATGGTGAACCTCGAATGGTTAAGCGTGGTTCGGATGAAATTGTGCAAGCTGTTTATATTAATGGGGTTCAGGTTATTTGTCAGGGGAAGGTGAGCGATCGCTTGGGGCGTGAAAAGTTGGGAACGGTTTTGTCTCCTTGTTGAATTATCTCACGCGGAGGTTTGAGAGGGGAGCATTAAATTGCTTTTATCCCACACCAGCAATCACCTGTCCAATATCTTGAGGAGTTGCACCTGTTGCTAACATTGCCCGAATCAACAATTCAATTGACACTGAAGCATCGCCATTTTCAGCTTTAGCAATCCGAGGTTGGCTAGAACTAATTTTATCAGCGAGTTCACTTTGAGTCATCAGTTTTTGCCGACGCTCCTTTAAGTTTTGGCTGAGAGCTAGCTTAATTTCAACCAAGATAGTTTCTTCGGGTGTTAACTCCAAAAAATCTGAAACTGTGCCAATTTTCCAGCCTTTAGATTCCAAACGTTCTCTCTTGGCTTGATCCATCACATTACTCCTGTTGATCGGTATCGTATTTGCTCAGACGCTTTTTGCAAACCTCAATTATCTTCTTGGATGTTGTTCTCGTTGTTTTATTAAAGACTTCAACAATCAAGATTACATCGTCATCAATTCGATAAATGATTCTCCAGTTTTTATCTGCATCTCGAATACGTAATTCATGACAGTGAATTCCTATACTTGGCATAGGGCGTGAATGTGGCAACCCAAGGGATTCACCTTCCTGTAATTGTCTGAGCAGAACACCTGCTTCTATGCGTGCTTCTTGGGTGAAAGGTGGGGTTTTAACTTCACCATGTAACCAAACTAAAGGTTTACTTTGATCTCCCATACTGTATTTATATCATATCTGATATATCGATATAATATACCGATTAAAGGGAACTTTATCTTTAGAGCGATATCTACAGCGATCGCACTCTTGGCACTAAATGGATATAGTTTTATTTGTTCCCAATGCTTTAAATCAATGTACATTACGTAGATTAATAGGACAAAGCAAATTCAATGGAAGCCTCACCTGCTACAGTTATTCAGTATTTCAACGGTGAAAAGCAAAATCTAATTCCTCTCTTTCAGCGCCCGTATAGCTGGACTGAGAACAATTGGCAAACCCTCTGGGATGATCTGATGGTGCAGTATGAAGTGGGCGATACTGGAACCCACTTTATGGGGGCGATTGTCTCTGTCCCAGCGCGCAGTGTGCCTGTGGGAGTTAGTAAGTATCTCATCATTGATGGACAGCAACGCCTCACAACTGTGTCGTTACTTCTGTGCGCCCTGCGTGACTGTCTTGATTCAAATTCAGCCTCACGAATACAGGAGGTTTACCTAACCAATCGCTTTCGTGATCCGGAGGACACCTTGAAGTTTGTGCCAACCCAGGCAGACCGGGATTTGTACCGTACCATTGCCCTTGACCGTCAGCTTCCACTAAAAAGCAAGGATGTTCGGATGGCTGCTGCCTATCACTTTTTTAAAGACAAACTCACTAAAAGCACTGATCTTAACGACGATCCCATAGATCCTGCTAAAGTCCTAATTACCTTGGAGCAATGTCTCCAAATTGTTATGATCAACCTTGGTGATGATGACGATCCATATTTAATTTTTGAGAGCCTGAATTTCAAGGGCGAGCCACTCACTCAAGCTGACTTAGTGAGGAATTATCTCCTGATGCGCTTCCGTCACTCAATTTCTGCTGGCGGAGAGCAGGAACGGGTTTACTCAAAATATTGGATTCCACTTGAGAGTATGCTTAAATCCAACCTTACAGAATTTCTTCGCCATTACATAATGAAGGATGGGGATGATATCAAGCAAGGGGGCATTTATGCGGCTACCAGAGCGAAGTTGAAAAGGATGGACTTAACCGAAGAAGTCGAAGCAGAAGTTCAATCTATGCAAAGATTTGGAGAGTTTTATGCTAGATTCCTTTTGCCAGACCAAGAAGAAACAGCAAGCATTCGTGACTGCTTGGAGAATATTAAAGAACTTAAAGTAAGGACTTCTTATCCGCTCTTGCTCCGCCTGTTTGATACTCGCCAGAATGGGCATCTCAGCGATGTTGAATTGGAGAAATGCCTTAGATTGATTGAGTCTTTCGTGGTTCGGCGCGCTGTTTGTGGAGTGCCGACTAACCCTCTAAACAAACTGTTTATCCAATGGGCTAAAAACTTTCCCAATACGGATCACGTCAAATGGTTGCACGGTTCTTTGTCATCAGGTGGTGCTAGGAGTCGTTTTCCGAAAGATACTGAGTTCGCCGCAGCCTTTATGACTCAACCACAGTATGGACGTGAAAGTACTCGTTTTATCCTTTGCCGTCTTGAAAAATCTTTTAAACATAAAGAAACTGTGGATCTTTCAACTGCAACAATAGAACACGTTTTACCTCAAACGCTGACTCAGGAATGGATAAATGAGCTAGGTTCAGAAGCAGAGGAAGTACATAACACCCTGGTTAATACATTCGGCAACTTGACTCTGACTAGTTATAACTCCGAGTTGAGTAACCTCCCATTTTCAGAGAAGAAAGCTAAACTCGAAAATACTCATATCGAGTTAAACCGTTGGATTCTTCAGCAGGCCAGTTGGGGAACATCAGAAATTGAGGAACGAGCAAAGAGTTTGTTACTTATGGCCAATAATATTTGGCTAAGTCCCTTGGATTAAATATAATTCCTGTAATATTTATAGCAGGTAGAGCGATCGCTGATTAGGAACGTTAGACTTAATTCGGGATAAAAGTTAGCATCTCTTGAAGTGACTCTATCTAAATAGAAGTTGATGTATGGAATTACGTCCAATTAAAACCCAAGCTGACTATCAGGAAGCTCTTCGAGAAATTGAGTTACTGTTTGATGCCGTCGCTAATACACCTGAATGCGATCGATTAGATGTGCTGAGTACCTTAGTAGAAGGTTACGAAAAGGCACATTTTCCTATTGAAAAACCCGATCCTATCGATGTAAAACTCCAGATCGAAAAAGACAAGCTACAGGCAAGCAGTAGTCTAAACATAAATAAAGAAACAGAAAATGAAAAAGTTCTATGTCCTCATTGTCAGCGCACTGCTACGAACGGTATTAAATGTAAAGGTATTTGTGTGGCTGATAATGACTATTGATGTATAAAATATATCGCTTTTTCACAAACTCTCTTATGAGTAATATCAATTCTAATCCTCAACAAAGTTTGAGAAATCGGATTAATAATCAAATTCTTGATCATCCTTTTACAGACTATTGGGATATTTTTCTTCTTAAACATCAACATCCAATTAATATTACCTTACACATTCTCGGAATATTCTTTTTTTACAGTTTACTCTTTTATACTTGGAAATTGCAAAACTTTTGGTTGCTCTTGGGCTTACCGTTAACTCAATTGTTGGGATTAACTGGACATTTTTTGTTTGAGCGTAGCCATATTGATTTACAAGATGCTGTATTCTCTTGGCGGGCTTCTTATTGTTTAGGTAAAATGTTATTTAGAATTTTGACGGGTAAATATCGAGATGATATTCGCCAAAGACAAGAAATATTAAATAATTATCTATCAAACAATTATGCAAATATTCAATAATTGGAATGTAATTGCTAAGGGTTGGTATATTGCCTGTTCTAGTCATAAAATCCCTAAAAAAACAGCAAAATCCATAGAAGTGTGCGGTCATAAAATTGTCATTTTTAGAGGTGAAGATGGGCAAGTACGGGCTTTAGATGCTTATTGTCCTCATTTGGGGACAGATTTAGGAATTGGGAAGGTTGATGGTAATTGGATTCGTTGTACATTTCATCATTGGGCATTTGATGAAACAGGGCTTTGTCAAAATATTCCCTGTCAATCAGAAATTCCTACTCAAGCTAAATTACAAGCTTATGCAACAGAGGAAAAATATGGATTTATCTGGATTTATCCAGATGCTAAAGCACCAGAGGGAGTGGCAGATTTTGATGAATTGAAGGGTAAAGAAATTGTTGCAAAAGCTGATATTGCATTTGCCAGAAGTTGCCATCACCATATTTGTATGATGAATGGGATTGATGCTCAACATTTAAAAACAATTCATCATTTAGACATCAAAATGGATTTGTCGCTACATCTCAGCGAATTAGGGACGCAAATTGACTTTACAATGCGGGGAAAATTCCCTCAAACTACTTGGAGAGAAAAGTTAGGTCAAAGATTTCTTGGTTCTACATATCAGTATTCAATGCGTTATGCTCATGGTTGCATTGGTTTGTTAACAATGATGAAGGATGTCAGGCTTTTTCCGCCACTATTTATGATATATGCTTATACTCCAATTGCACCTGGAAGAACGATAATTCAACCAATTTATATAACTGAAAAACGTCAAGGTATTGTGGGATATTTGCTGAGTCAGTTTTTGCTATTCTGTACGCGCTTGGCTTACTATATGCTCAGGGATGAGGATGGCAAGATTTACGACAATATTCGCTTTAATCCGAAGTTGCTCCTTAGTATTGATCAGCCATTAGCTGAATATATGGAGTATGTAAATCAGCTAAAACCGTCTCGATGGTCAAAAAATAGGAGTGTAGAATAATACATTGGGTTAGCGATCGCATAACTTAACAAAAACTTTGGTAATCTTGGGTTTCTTAAGCTAACTACATCTTAATTCTTTGTAGCGTAGATAACCATTTTGCAATCTGTCACATTACACCGTAAATTTACCAAATTGGTCGATAAAGTTTTAAATAAATACATCTTACCAATTGATTTTAGGTAATTTCCGAGTAATGAAGAGTTTGCTGATTCCTGTTCAAAAGTTGCAGCCAAGCGATCGCACCGCCATGTATGCGTTGCTGCAAAATCACTTCCAAGGTATAACCTGGGATGGGTTTCAAATTGATCTAGAGCGCAAAAACTGGGTTTTGTTGTTGAGAGATGAAACATCCAACGCACTGAAAGGATTTTCAACTCTGATGTTATGCCAAACAACTTTTTTGGGAGAAAAAATTAGTGTGGTGTATTCCGGTGACACTATTGTTGATCCTAGTGCTTGGTCGAGTACAACACTACCACGTAGTTGGATTGCCGCTATCAATTTTCTGCGTCAACACTATGCAGAAAATAAACTTTACTGGCTGCTAATTTGCTCTGGTTTTCGCACTTATCGTTTTCTGCCTACTTTTTGGCAAGATTTTTATCCGCGTTATGATGTTACAACACCTGCCGATGTAACAAATCTGATGGTGAGTTTAGCACGCGAATACTATGGTAGTTTATACCAAGAATCAACTGGTATCGTCCATTTCCCGCATCCCCAAATTCTCTGTGAGGCGTTAATTGAAATCCCCACAGGAAGACAGACTAACACCCATATCCAGTTTTTTGAAGAAAAAAATCCCGGCTATCGATTAGGGGATGAATTGGTTTGTTTAACTGAAATTAACTATGACAATCTCACTCGTGCTGGAAAACGCATGTGGGAGTCAGAATCATCATTACAATTTGTGCAAGATTGTGTCCTAATTTAACTTTTATGGTATCTACAAACCCACAATCAAACTTTAACAATCCGACACAATTTATAGAGGGATGGTACTGGGCATTACCATCAAAAAAATTAAAAATTGGCAAGGTAAAAGCTATAACTTTGCTAGGTAGAAATCTGGCAATTTATCGGGGAGTTAGTGGCCAGGTAGTAGCTGTAGATGCTTATTGTCCACACATGGGCGCTCATTTAGCAGAAGGTAAGGTAGAAGGTGATGGAATTCGCTGCTTTTTTCATAATTGGAAGTATGACAGTCGCGGAATTTGTGTAGATGTTCCTTCTTTGGGAAAACCGCTACCTGTGTGTATCAAAGCTTGGCATACAGCCGAAAAATACGGCATGATTTGGGTTTGGGTGGGTGAAGAAAAGCCAGGTTTACTGCCCTTTGTACCAGAATTAGAACAGGGAGATTGTGATTATATATTGGGGACTGGATTTGTCAAAAACTGCCATCCCAATGTCTTACTAATTAATGCGATTGATGCTCACCATTTCAATACTGTACACAATTTGCCTTTAGAGATTGTATTTGATTCTCAAAACCTCAACCCCAACGCTATTACCTTCTGTAACACTACACGCGGAGGGGATGATTCTTGGTTAATTCGCCTGATTCGTCCTCTATATCGCAACGAAGTTACTTATAGTATGTGTTACTGGTATGGCAGCACTGGCACTGTGACGCTAGGCCCGGATTTTCTGCACTTCTATATTATATTTACACTGCGAATGATTGAAGGTGGTAAAACTGAAGGGCAAACAATTCTTGTGACTCCCAAACGTCCGGGATTTTGGGGATGGGTTTTAAATCGTAGTTTGTTATGGTTAACTCAGCAGGTTGGTAATTACTTCGCCAAAGGGGATACACAGGTATTTCAAACAATTCAGTTTGATTTAAAAACTCCTACTAAAGCAGATCAATCTATTCTGGAATTTATTCAGCACGTTAATCAACAAAAAGCTTTAAGCTGGGGAAAGTGGGAAACTGTTAATTATCCAGATATTCAAACCTTATCAATACCTAATACTAATTCGCTATGAAGATATAGATAATTATTAAACGAACCGCCAAGTGCGCCAAGTACGCCAAGAGAGAGAAGGAGTAATTATTAAGTGTAAGCTCATGGAGAATTGGTATAACCATAAATTTACATTCATTAGACAGAAAAAATGGATTTAAAATATAACATTGTCGGTTTTAACCTACCGCATACAGATAATGATGACCGTTTGCGACGGATATTAACAGCAGCACTACCAAATCAAGATAATTTTGCTTCTTACGGAGAATTAAATTATTGGGGCGCTGAATTTTTTCACTTACATCAAGTCAAAATTTTTCAACAATCTAATATTAATGAACAATCTGCTATTTTGGAACTTGCTAACCGCAGTTTGTTAGAAGAATCATATTTCATTGAAAAAGCAGGCGTTGGCTATATGGCAAAAATGGTACTGTTAGCAGAAACAGTTGAAGAACGAATGCTTTATGGACTGTTTACGGCTGATGAAACTACCCATCTTCACCAAATTAGCCATTTTTTACCAGAAATGGAAGTAAATAGTGCGGACGATCCGTTTTTGCGCTTACTATCAGAAGTGGTTGAAAGTGCAGATAAAACAGTTTTGTTATTTGTGCTGCAAGTCGTTTTAGAAGGATGGGGTTTAAGCCATTATCGACGTTTAGCAAAGGAATGCTGCTATCCAGTTTTAGCAGAACTTTTTTCCAGTTTTTTACAATCTGAATCCCGTCATCACGCCACGGGAACTACCTTGTTTAATCAAATTACTGTTTCAGCATTCAGTCAAACAACAATTCTCGATGTATTGGCACAGTTTTTGTTTATGGTACAGGTGGGGCCACAAAGCGTATTAACAGCAGTTGAACAAGTAAAAGGACATCTGACGCGATCGCAAAAAATCAAAATTTTAGAAGAACTAGATACAGAGACTCATAGCGGAACGCGATTACAAATATTGCGATCGCTCATGGGGGGAACATCAGCCCAGTCTATCCTGCAAAATTTAGAAGAACGCGGAGCCTTTGAACCACTCCCCGCCCATCAATGTGTGTAATAAATATCAATCTTATCTCTGCGTGAAATAAAAACGGATATGGAAAAAACTATTTATCGCAAATTACAAATTAACCACACCCGCAACAAACAGCAAGATCATACGGCTTTAATGGATGAAGCAGTTACTAATTTTCGCTACGAAGATTGTCAAAACGAGTATTGGAACCCAGAGGAATTTTCCCTGCTATATGGTACACCTTTATGGGAACAGTCCAGCCAACATCAGCGTATAATTTTGAACCAACTTTACTGGGTAGCTTACTACTCACAAATTGTTTCTGCGGAAATTGCAACTATCTTTTTCAATCAAACCAGTGCAGCCGGACTTTACGCCCAAGAAGATTTTCGCTTAATCTGCGATACCTTAGATTTAGAATCCGCCCAAGAGCGATCGCACATTAACGCCTTCCGCACAATTGCTAAACAGGTTGAACAAGCGTTGTTTGGGGAACTTATCTTTACCTACCCCATGCGCGGCCCCTTTACAGAAACAATGGTTTATGCTGACACCAATACCCTAAAAACTTGGTGGAAAAAAATTCAACTTCAATACTTTGGGCTAATTTCTGCGAATAATACTTTTTTGGCTTGTCAATATTTCACAGTCCGGGGAGTGCGGACACTAAACGGCAAGTTAGTACAGCATAAACTCAGCAATTATTATCAAAAACATCCCCATCCTGAAGCTGCTCCAATTCCTGCTAAAGTCTCCTATTATCACTTTATGGATGAAAGTTTTCACTTCAATAGTTCGACAATTATATCTCACGATGTTATCACCTGCCTTAAGCCACCGACTGCATTTGAGCGACTGGTGGCTAATTTAGGATTGCTGGGGTGTCAGCGCGATCATTTTCATTTTTCGGCTGCGATTAACGGGATTTTTTGGTACGATCCGGCGTTGTATGGCAAGATTTATCGGGTTTTGCGATCGCCAATTTTCGAGATGAGTGACAAGGATGCTAAAGAAATGATGCGGCGTTGCTTTACAGAAGAATCAGAAGGATTGCAGCGCAGTTTCTCAACTCATCAAGAGGCGATGAAATCTTATCAGGTATATGTTGAAAAGCTCGATTATCTTTGGCAACGTAATCGGGATATGTCGCTGATGGCTACTAATTCAATTTCTCGATATTTGGCAACTCAGAAAAGGGCTTTTCAAGGTTTTGAACAGCAAGAAGATTTGATATCTCATGCAGATACGCAGAGCTACAGAGAGGAATGGAAGAGTGTTGTTTAGGTAAAATTATTGCGTATTATGGCTGAATTATATAAGATATCGTTTCCTGGAAGTAAGTTTGTTCCTATAACTTCGGAATGTCATCAAAGTTTATCTGAACATCTCACAATTCAGAATTCACCTGTTTTATTTGGTTGTCGGACTGGTATTTGTGGAACTTGTTTGGTTGAGGTTATTGGTGATATTCCTCCTCCTCAACCTGAAGAGCAGGAAATGTTGGAAACTTTAGCAGCTAATCATCCTCATGCGCGGTTAGCTTGTCAGCTTGATATCACAGATAATATTGAAATTCGTAGGCTGGAAGGTGAATTTGGTTAAACTTAGTTTAAAGACTTAGTTAAATAAAATCATGGAAACTGTGAATATCCATCAAGCTGAAACGAATCTCTCACAGCTTTTGTTGCGGGTAGAGCATGGAGAAGAAATCATTATTTCTGACCGAGGCATTCCCATTGCGAAGTTAGTTCCGTTTCGCACCTCATCAAATCGCCGCGATAGTTTAGGACAGGATAAAGGGCGTTTTGTACTGCCAGAGGACTTTAACGCTCCTTTACCAGATGAGATATTGGCAGCATTTGAGGGCGGTGAGGAGTGAAACTTTTGCTAGATACACAGTGTTGGTTATGGTGGTTTGCCCAACCAGAGCGTTTGAATGAGGAAGCGATCACACACATTGCCGATGAAAACAATGAATTATGGCTATCAGTTGCCAGTATTTGGGAAATAGGTATAAAAGTTGCTATCGGCAAGTTGCCACTGCCAGATCCTTTAGACAGTTATATTTCTAGTCGGATGGCACAGTTGGGAATGCGATCGCTAGAAATTACAGCTTCTCATGCTTTACAAACGGCTGCTTTACCATTGCATCATCGAGATCCTTTTGACAGAATGTTGATTGCACAGGCTCAGATAGAAGAAATGACGCTTGTTAGTTCCGATTCCATGTTCAATAAATACGATATTTCTCTGCTTTGGGCTGGCAAATCGTGATATTTTACTTCAATGCTTCTTGCTTGTAGTGCAAAAATTTGCCAGCATCTATATTATCAAACTGACGATCGCACTTGTCAGTTTTGGTAAATGTTGGGTTGACGCTAGTAAACCCAACCTATCAGCTAAAATTTCCGTTTGTCTGTAGTACTGAAGTGTTAGGTTTTTAGCAGTTACTTTTAGAGAGCTTATGTGGTGATTGCTTTTTCCCAACATGATGCTAGTACATCAGCAAAGTTGTTGTTACGGATGGCAGCACGAATATCTTTTCCAGTTATTGGTACTACAAGTGTATGCTCTCGACTTCCACGTAACATCTTTTTGGTAACAGTGGTTTTAAAGCCATTCCATGAAATTAATAAGCCTAAAGAACATCGATTGCTTCGGTTGTCAATTTTTTCTTTGAACAGAACAAACTCATTCTTTCCACATTTGTCACTCCAATTTTTGCACTCAGCAAGTAAAATAGCCGATTCTCGTTTAAAGCGAGGGTCATTGCTATCGTTAAGCACAGTAATATCTATTTCTTCGGTTGCTGTCCTGATCCGATCCTTGACGATAAAGCCTGGTATGGTTTCAAACAATCTACTAACAAGCTCTTCTAGAGATCTACCACGTTCATCGTTAGAAGAAGCTTTCTCAACTGCATCTACAAGCGTGTCTAGATTTTGGCTACCCCATCCAGATAACCGACTCGCAATTTCAGAGAGTCGCTTACTTGCTTCATCAGCAGCATTTTCGGCTGTTTCTTCAAGCTCTTGGCAGAGTGATTTTACACATTGGTACGCTTTACCAAGATTTTTCTGTCCTGTGCTTACAACAAATGTCATATTTATATAAGCACCATCATCTTCGTAGTCTGTTATGTCCACATCACCATGTACTGTATTACGCACCTCAACAGCACGGCGCACTAAGTCTATATAGTGTTCTAATCCAATCGCAGAGTACCAATACTTTCGTGTCCAAATGTAGTCTGCTTCACCCTTAATCTGGTCTTGGTCTTTGAACAGCCTGCCACTCCAATCAAGATGGATTATCCCATCCTTCAATAAGCCAATCTTAATCGCTACCTCATCAGGGATGTCAACCAATGTTATTTTATCCAAGATGCTTGAAGGAAGAAAAACTGGTTCATCTTCATTAGCATCTCTCAGTAGGTCTTTGGCTTCCGCAGCATCCATAAGTGCTTAACTTCAATAAAGAACGATTCAAACGCGCTTGTAAAAAATCAAGAATAGCATTTGTATCAATTAAAATTCGCATTATTGATATTTTTCAGTCAGATAGTTAATATAATCTACTTCAACCTCTTCACTTGATATTTCTGTACCTTTTGCAATCCCTCGCAGTCGGAACAAGTTACCCTTTTTCAATTTAGAACTAGCAGAACTAGTTTCTCGCTGTAGCGACTCTAACAGAGTTTGCACTAATACCCAGCGATCGCTAATTGGTAACTCTAATACCTGCTTTTGCAATTGTTGTAATGTCACGATCATTTTCCCATCTCAGGTTATCTCATTTTTAATTGTAAATTAGCTATTTTGGAATTCGATAGATACAGCAATGCAGTTCTAGCCAAGACATTGCCATAATTTAAATACGATCGCTCCCACCCACCATGCAATTTGCAGATTTCTGGTATATTGTCGCACTCAGCGAACAGTTACAACCTAACAAGGTATTATCACGCACAGTTTTAGGAGAATGGTTAGCGATATTTCGCGGTGAAGATGGAAAACCCGTAGCTTTGCGCGATCGCTGTTTACACCGCAATAGCCGTCTATCATCAGGTAAAATCTGTAACGGTGCTTTACAATGTCCCTATCATGGTTGGGTATATGATGCGGTTGGAAACGTGATTGCTGTTCCAGCCGAAGGAGATGATTTCAAGCCTTCCCCACAGCGTCGAGCCAAGTGTTACGCTACCAAAGAACAGGATGGCTATGTTTATGTGCGGTTAGCCGATACCCCAAGTGTTGATTTTGAACCTTTTTTTATGCCTCACTACGGACAAACAGGATGGGAGACGGTACGGGTAATTAACCGTTTTGCTAACAATATTACTAATTGTGCAGAGAACTTTATTGATATTCCCCATACGGCTTTTGTTCATCCTGGTGTTTTCCGTACTTCCCGCCAACAAAAGTTAGAGATGACTGTAGAACGCTGTCATGGTTCGGTTTTGGTGGAGTATCGCAACGAAAACAATAATTTGGGATGGTACAGCCGATTTCTAAATTTGCAGGGTGCAGAGATTAAACATAGCGATCGCTTTTATATGCCAAATATTACCTCTGTAGAGTATAAGATGGCACATAATCGCCATTTGTTCATTACCAGTCAATCTATTCCAGAAACCGATAATTCAACTCTGGTTTACACGGATGTCACCTACAACTATGGTATTTGGAATAAGTTAGCACGTCCCTTTGTGCGGTGGACTGCTCAACACATTATCCGCCAAGACGTGGAAATCTTGGGTATTCAGGGGGAAGCGATCGCTAAATACGGAACACAATTTTATAATACGCCTGCGGACACAATTCATATATTTGTCGAGTCAATTATGGCAGCTATATCTCGTGGAGAAGATCCGCGTTTATTGCCAAATCAATCTGTAAAAGTTACATTTTGGGTTTAAGAGGTTGTTTGAAAAGTATTTAGCTGTGATTTTAGGCATTTGTTGATCCCCCCTAAATTCTGCGCCGTAATGGTTATCCTTTCATCACAAAAGCTCAAAGATTTATATCTAATGATATTGACAAACTCCTTTCTCTTGTGATACGAAACAGCCCTGTTTCCACTGCCCCCTGCCTCCACTGCCCCCTGTCCACTGCCATAGTAATTTTTATCACTCTTTTTTCATAAATATTCCTGATATACACCAACTTTGTCTGTGAAAAGAAATATTGGTGCAAGTCAAATGAAATACCATGAGTGATATTAGTCTACTGATGGCGGGTGTGCTAGCAACAGGGCCAATCTCTGCCCTTAATTTACCAGAACAGCCTGTAATCACGCCAGATAATCTGGTGCAGCAGTCAACACAAGAAAATTTATCTCAAGTTGTTTCGCCTGCTGAAATTACACCACCTGAATTTGTGCAGCTAGATATAACTACTTCATCAGCTATAAAGCATAAGTACGAAAATATACTTAAAAAAAGCAGAGAAAAAATTCAATTTATAAATTCTCCAAATTTACCTGAGTTAAAAAATACTCAAACTGTAACAGAAGTTGCACAGAACCAGGAAAACACAGAAGAATTCTCTCTATCTCCTCAGCCTCCTGGCTCAGACAACCAAATGTCTCAAGTTACATCGGTGTCACAACTTAAAGACGTGCAACCATCCGACTGGGCTTTTGATGCTTTGCAATCTTTAGTAGAACACTATGGCTGCATTGCGGGATACCACGATGGGAATTATCTGGGAAACCGCACCATCAGCCGTTATGAATTTGCGGCTGGTTTAAACGCTTGTTTAGAGAAGATTAACGAAGCGATGCCTGCGGCGGGCTACGCCTACGCTAATAATAAAATTAATACTGTTAATAGTGAAGATTTAATCCTGCTGCAAAGGTTGCAAAGCGAATTTAAAGCAGAGTTGCAGCAATTACAGCAGCGTGTTGAGGCTGTAGAAAACCGGACTACTGAATTACAAGCCAATCAGTTTTCCACAACTACCAGATTATTTGGTCAAGCCGTTTTTAGCGTTCAGGGAACCAATAGCCCCGATGTGGATTTGTTTCCTAGAGATGGAGTCCCTGAACGTCAGGGAAAAACCAATCTGACTTTCACAAGTAGCACCCAACTAACCTTAGCAACTTCATTTACAGGACGAGATTTGCTCTTAACAGGCTTGTCTGCGGGTAATTTAGGTTCTAATGCAGCGTTGCTATCTACCAATATGGGGCGGTTGGGTTTCGAGTCAAATACAGACAACAATCTAGTCGTTAGTGACTTATCTTATCGATTTGTCGTCTCGGATAACTTGGGAATTGTCGTAGGTACGGCGGGAGTCAACCCCATCAACACCTTTCGCGGTATTAGTCCTTTAGAAGGTTCTAGCGACGGTGCAATTTCTCTATTTGGTCAGCGTAACCCGATTTTAAGTATTGGCAACGGCACTGGCGGTATAGGCTTTGATTGGCAAATTAGCGATCGCATCAGTTTGCAAGGCGTTTATAGTGCAGAAATAGCCAGTTTTCCAAGCAACATCAATCAGGGCGGACTCTTTGGCGGTAGATTTACTACTGGCGCTCAGTTAAGTTTAGCACCCACCGATAACATCGATATCGGGGTACATTATCTTTATTCTCACTCCCCAAATGGCTTACTGGGAACTGGTATCGGCGATTCTCAACTGATTTCGCCTTTTGCAGATACAACAGCTTTTGATACTCAAGCCATTGGCGCGACGGTTGCTTGGCGAATTAACCCTAACTTGCAATTGGGCAGTTGGGGTGGTTTTACTTCTTCCAAACCATTCAACCTTCCTGGAAGTGTAGAAACTACAAACTGGATGGTGTTCGCGGCCTTTCCCAATTTGCTGCGTCCTGGAAATTTAGGCGGCGTTCTCGTCGGACAACCGCCCAAAATTACTTCGAGTACTTTACCTGATGGCTTCAATTTTCCCAAATTTTCTGATGGGGGAACAGCAGGTGGACGTAGTGACACATCAATTCACGTAGAACTTTTTTACCGCGCCCAACTGAGTGATAATATCGCCCTAACTCCAGGCTTATTCGTCATTTTCAATCCCGATCACAATGCTGCTAACGATACTTTAGTCGTTGGAGCATTAAGAGCAACTTTCCGGTTTTAATTTTGTACTGACGTAAATGTAATAAAATACGCTGTTTTAATACTGCCTTGTTCGGTACGAAATGCTTTCATCACCCGATGGAAGCAAGGATCGCCCGTGCGTATTTTTTTTGATATGTGATTAAAGGAGCAAATTTTTCATGAAATTACATTCATCAACTAAGTTGGGTTGTGTTGTTCTGAGCAGCAGTAGTTTAGCCGCAGCTATCATCGCCTTATCTGGAACAAGTGCTTTTGCTCAAATCACCATTCAAAGCACTGGTACATTATCAGGTACTATCCAGCTTCCCAGCATTAATCCTAATTTCAATGGCAGTACGACTCGTGTTGATACAGATGACGCGGGGACTTACTCACGGAATTTAGGTACTAAGAACAACCCTAATTACGTTCCTGTATATAAGTCAAACTATGTGAAAGTACAAACACGCTCTGATGGTAGCCTGCATTATTTTGTTGACTTTAAAGGCATTCCGATTGTCTCCTTTAATGGCGTTCTGAATTCGCCAATTCTCTCTGGCGGTGAGTTAACACCCTATAAATACCAGGGAAGATTAGCAGGAACCACATTTCAAGGAGTAGTTCAGGATGAATTTAATCTCACAAAAGCCTTATACACTGGCACTGTCACCGATCCAAAAACCGGAAATCAATATCAGGGAACCTTTGAAGTGAGTGGATATGGAGTCAGATATAGCGATCGCAATGGTGGTGCAACCCCCACAGTCTTTGATTTCAAGTCTGATATTCCAGGTTCGCCAAAGGTGACTTCTTTGGAAATGACTAACTCCCCCCTAGCGAGGATAACCATTAAAGTACCTGCAAATGCAACTCTTATAACTCCTACACCAGTTGGTGGTAATACGCCTACTCCTACACCCGTAGTTAGTGGTAATAGTACACCTACTCCCCCGCCAGTAATTAGCGGTGGTGGTACATCTACTCTGCCAACAATAGTTGATAGTGGAAGTGAATTCACTGTTACACCAATAGTTGATGGTGGAAATGAATTCACTGTTACACCAGTAGTTGATGGTGGAAATGAATTCACTTCCCCGACACCTACAAGGACTAATTCTCCATCCCTTTCTACTACACCTAATATGGAATTCAGTAGTGGTAATTCCTTGGAGGGTAATCAAGTAATGGTTAACCCTGCAACCCTTGCTCAAGCTGCGTGTTCACAGGATTCTACCAATAGCTGCACCATACCAGCTTCACCCAAACAAGCGATCGGCCCCCGTAGTCGAGTGCTAGTACGTTAGTGATTTGAGAGCCTCTTTTGCCCCCTTGTTTTAAGCAGGGCTGTTTCATTCCCTAAAAGGCGCTGATTTACAAGCGTTTCAAGCAAAAAAGTCAGGTGACTAAAAAATCTGATTGGGTAAGAAAATCGCGTTCACACTGAAATTTACTCGTTGATGTGGTAGCTTTTATTTTTCCCAATCAAGCAAATTTCTGACTCATACTCTTGACAAAATCTTTAAGAGATCGAATGAAACAGCCCTGCTTGTTTTAAGGGGGTTGCAAGGGTGGTTTTATACAAGTAGAGAAAAACTAAAACTGGGTTTCAAAGCCTCTCCCGAAACGGAGGAAGGTTTGGAGAGGGGTAAAACCCGGATTTCTCACAAACAATAAAAAATCCATTCACAGCACTCGAACTAAGACATTTTTTTGATACATCATCAATTGGAAATTAAGTGAGTA
>NZ_JBALEQ010000004.1:0-17940 GCF_036917775.1 Nostoc sp. | reverse complement strand
CGGATGCTTTCAGGCTGACAAGATAATATTTTTAACCTCTAATTCCATTTGGTCTGCTTTCTCTCATATCGCTTTTAGTCTAAACTCCAGTTGTAAACTTATTGAGAATTAACTATGGAACCTATTTCTCTGATTATTGCTGCTTTAGGTGCTGGTGCGATCGCGGCTGCTAAAGATACCGCCACAACAGCCGTAAAAGATACCTATCAGGGTTTGAAAGGCTTAATTAAGAAGAGGTTTGAAAGTCAACCAAAAGCACAAATGGTTCTGGAAGAACACGAAACAGATCCTGAAACATATAACGCACCACTTAAAAAGAAATTAGCTGAAGCTGGTGCTGATCAAGATGCAGCAATTATTCAAGCGGCTCAAGAGTTACTTAATCAAGTCAAAGAACAGCCCGGTGGACAGCAGATTATTACCCAAAATATCAGTAATGTCAAATATGCCGCTACCTCTGGTTCTGGTAATGCAAGTATTAGTGGCATCAATGAACAAGGCACATCGAAGGAGGACTGAGACTGTAACTTAATTAATCAGGGTAGATGTTATGTCTAAGCAAGCCGAGATCCAACAAAGTGTTACAGAGAGTGAATACGCTGCTACCTCAGCAACTGGTAATGCAACTATTACTATTACCAATTACTACTATCGAGAAGAAGCAATATTAGTCGCTTCTGATTCTACCGACGCTGCTGATGAATCTCTCCCTTGTCCTTATCGCGGTTTGTTTCACTTTAGTCCCGATGATGCAGAGTTTTTCTTTGGACGTGAGGTATTTGTAGAAGAACTATTCGCGGCCACTCAAACCCGTAATTTTATCCCCGTATTGGGTGCGTCAGGAAGCGGAAAATCTTCGGTAGTGTTGGCGGGATTGGTGCCGAAGTTACAAAAACAAGGTTATTGGAAGTTTACTCACTTCCGTCCTGGTTCAGAACCATTTCAGGCTCTGGCTGAGTCGCTGGTTCCCCTTTACGAGCCGGATAAAAATGCTACTGAGCAAATGCTTCAAGCTCGTAAGTTAGCTGAATACTTTGCCAATGGTTCTGTTCCTCTGCAAGATGTTTTCTCCAAAATTAAACGGAATTATCCCAATCATCGGGTATTGTTGATTGCCGACCAATTTGAAGAACTTTATACTTTGTGTGCGGATCAGAAAGTTCGCCGTGGTTTCCTAGATACGTTATTAGCTTGCTTTCAATCTGACCCTGACAATAATACTGTGCTGGTTGGAACCATGCGGGCGGATTTCTTGGGGAATCTCCTCTCCTATCGTCCACTTGCAGATGTGTTGCAAAATGCCGACATCAAACTAGCACCGATGAATCGTAATGAACTTTCACAGGTGATTGTCAAGCCTGCTGGAAAGTTGGGGGTAACATTTCAAGATGGACTGGTGGAACGCATTTTGGATGATGTCGAAGATGAACCAGGGAATTTACCTCTTTTGGAGTTTGCATTAACAGAGTTGTGGAAACGACGAACGGGTAAACAATTAACTCATACAGCTTATGAAGAAATTGGTGAGGTAAAAGGTGCATTAGCTCGTCATGCAGATGAGAATTACGGTAAGTTGAGCGCCACTGAAAAAGAACAGGTGCGGCGAATTTTTATTCAATTAGTGCGTCCGGGGGAAGGTACGGAGGATACGCGACGACTAGCGACGAAAGCTGAATTGGGTGAAGCCAGCTGGAAATTGGTGAAACAGTTGGCGGATAATCGATTAGTAGTCACCAGTCAAAATTCTGCTAACCAAGAGACAGTAGAAGTTGTCCATGAAGCGTTGATTCGTAATTGGGGTGAATTTCGGCAATGGATGGATGCAGACCGTAGCTTTCGGGCTTGGCAAGACCGTTTGCGCTCCACAATGTATCAATGGGAACAGACGCAACGGGATGAAGGGGCATTGTTGCGGGGTGCAGCGTTGGTGGAGGGGGAAGAAAAGCTAAAACAACGGCGAGAGGATATTAGCGCAGGGGAGCAAGAGTTTATTCAAGCTAGTGTGGAAGTGCGCGATAGAGAACAAAAGCAACGGGAACGCAGAAAACGGCTGACTTTTTCCGGATTGGCAGGGGGTTTGGTGTTAGCTTTGGGTTTATCTGGACTAGCGGGTATAGGCTGGGGGAATGCCGAAATCAGTCAAATTAATGCCTTAGCCCAAAGTTCCGATGGGTTTTTGGGTTTAGATGGGCGAAAAGCTCTTGAATCAAGCGTAAAAGGTGCTGTAAAAATGCGAGGTAAATTCTGGATAGATGCGAATACCCGCACTCAGGTAAAACTGGCATTATTAAATACAGTTCACAATGTTGCCGCACCTAACACCTTGGGAGGACATGCAAACTCGGTTAGGGGCATCAGCTTCAGTCCCGATGGCAAGATGCTATCTTCTGCCAGTAATGACAACACGGTGAAACTGTGGGATACCACCACTGGCAAAGAAATCAGAACCCTAACTGGGCATACAAACTCGGTTTATGGCATCAGCTTCAGTCCCGATGGCAAGATGCTAGCTTCTGCCAGTGGTGACAACACGGTGAAACTGTGGGATACCACCACTGGCAAAGAAATCAAGACCCTAACTGGGCATACAGACTCGGTTAGGGGCATCAGCTTCAGTCCCGATGGCAAGATGCTAGCTTCTGCCAGTAATGACAACACGGTGAAACTGTGGGATACCACCACTGGCAAAGAAGCCAAAACCCTAACTGGGCATACAAACTCGGTTTGGGGCATCAGCTTCAGTCCCGATGGCAAGATGCTAGCTTCTGCCAGTGGTGACAACACGGTGAAACTGTGGGATACCACCACTGGCAAAGAAATCAAAACCCTAACTGGGCATACAGACTTGGTTTTGGGCATCAGCTTCAGTCCCGATAGCAAGATGCTAGCTTCTGCCAGTGCTGACAACACGGTGAAACTGTGGGATACCACCACTGGCAAAGAAATTAAAACCCTAACTGGGCATACAAACTCGGTTTATGGCATCAGCTTCAGTCCCGATGGCAAGATGCTAGCTTCTGCCAGTGCTGACAACACGGTGAAACTGTGGGATACCACCACTGGCAAAGAAATCAAAACCCTAACTGGGCATACAGACTCGGTTTGGGGCATCAGTTTCAGTCCCGATGGCAAGATGCTAGCTTCTGCCAGTGGTGACAACACGGTGAAACTGTGGGATACCACCACTGGCAAAGAAGTCAAAACCCTAACTGGGCATACAAACTCGGTTTGGGGCATCAGCTTCAGTCCCGATGGCAAGATGCTAGCTTCTGCCAGTGCTGACAACACGGTGAAACTGTGGGATATCACCACTGGCAAAGAAATCAAAACCCTAACTGGGCATACAAAATCGGTTTATGGTATCAGCTTCAGTCCCGATGGCAAGATGCTAGCTTCTGCCAGTGGTGACAAGACGGTGAAGCTGTGGGATACCACCACTGGCAAAGAAGTCAAAACCCTAACTGGGCATACAAAATCGGTTAGGGGCATCAGCTTCAGTCCCGATGGCAAGATGCTAGCTTCTGCCAGTGATGACAACACGGTGAGACTGTGGAGGCTGGATTTTGATTATTTACTCCAGCAAGGGTGCAGTTTTATGCGCGAGTATTATAAAATCAATCCCCTTAATAATGAGAGTGACAAGCACCTGTGTGATGGTGTTGGTAATTCGTAATACCGATATTACTTATGCGGGAACCGTTATAAGTAATGCTTAAGCCGTAGTTAATACAACTTAAACAGTACTTATTAATGCTGAAGCTGTAGTTACAAACGCTCATTATATGATAAGTAAACTTGAAGCTATAGTTAATACAACTTCTTTTGTAGTTATGAATGCTCAAGCTGTAGTTAACACAGCTTCTTCTGTAGTTATAAATGCTCAAGCTGTAGTTAACACAGCTTCTTCTGTGGTTATAAATGCTAAAGCTGTAGTTAGCACAGCTTCTTCTGTAGTTATGAATGCTCAAGCTGTAATTAAGATTAGATAAACGCTTTAGATAAATTAAGAGAATTTACCAGTAGTTATCTCATAAAAATTATAATTATTTTTGTGGATTTTGCTGAACCAGAATGTATTTTCAGTAAGGCATAGTAACTGTATAAATATTACGAGTAACTAAATTTATGTCTTTGAGAAAACGTACATCCCGCGTTCTAGAAAATGCTGAGTTAAGATTTGCTGGACTCAAAGCAATTGATGCCAATCTGGATCTTGGAAATACTTGTAATTTAAAAGCCCTGACAGAAATAATTGAGGAATTACGCAGCAAGTTAGAAGCTCATAATACTACTCTCAGCACGATTGACTCTTCCAAAGTAGAAATTGAAGAATTAGAACAAACCTTGGGTACTTTCTCTGAAAAAATGCTCATGGGAATCGGCTTTAAATACGGCAAAGATAGCCGCGAATATGAGATGGCTGGTGGAGTTCGCAAAAGTGAACGTATCCGTAAAAGCAGAGCGACTCGCTTAAAAACTATTGCACAAAAAGCATCTATGCAAGGCACTCAACCGAATGGCACTAAGATAAGCGCAAACCCATGATTTAACTGGCTTTTGAGTGTGGGGAGTGTGGGGAGTGTGGGAAGTGTGGGAAGTGTGGGAAGTGTGGGGAGAAAGAAAAAAATTGAATAACTGCATATCAACAAATGCTGCATTGCCTCAACGCCCGATGACTAAAATTCGCGTTGTGAGAAAATAAAAATAGCGATCGCTAATAACAGGGCACTATAAATTAAACCATAGCCGGCATTTGTAATCAGTGCAGTTGTGTCAGGTAGTGCTTGCAGACCATAAACGGCATCATTTTTTAAATCTAATCGAGATAAATCTGGCAAAATCAGAAACAAACCTTGAGTGAGAAGTTCTATACCAGGGTTACGACTCAGACGACCTAGTTGGACTAAATCTTGAGTAATATTTCCGATTAAATATACTGCAAAGGTTAAAACAGTTGCTAGGAGAGAAGCAGTAAAAACACCGAAGGTAATAGCTATAGCGGTGATTAATGATAACTGCAATATTAAGAAAATTGCAGCAATTAAAATACTCGCCGTTGGATGGTGAATATTACCTAATTGCAGAAATAACAGATAAATTACTGTCATCGTAGCGACAAGTACAGCTATTACTGCGGATAAACCTAAGTATTTGCCGACGATAATTTCGCTGCGACTGACAGGTTTGGCGATTAACACCAAAATAGTGCGTTTTTCAATTTCTTTATTAACCAGTCCCGTACCAACAAATATCGTCACAATTAACCCGATGGCATTCATCGCCGCCATCCCGAAGTCTAAAAATATTTTGTCTTCAGTCGTAGCTGCAAATTCAGGCAGGACGCGAAAGGCAGTAGCGAGTATAAGCGCATAAAAACCAATAATATATAGGATGCGATCGCGTACCACTTCCTGAAATACATTCTTTGCCAATACAAAAATTCTGTTAATAGTCATTGGTCATTTGTTATTGGTCATTTGTTATTCTTCCCCTGCTCCCTGCCCCCTTCTCACTGCTGCGGAGGCGGCGATCCGGCAATTAATTTACTGGCGCGATCGCATTCAATTTCTGCAACTGTAATCTTATTACCTGAATTGCTAGTTGCTGCAACTGGTTCAATTCGACAAGATTTTTTCAAGTAATAGCCCCGTGGGTTAGAACTTGGCCCTATCCAAATACTTAATAAATCTAATATATATCCAGACTTAGTATTAGCTACACGCGGTTCAATGCGCCATAAATCCTTCTCTTCATATTTACCCAGGCTTTTTTGAATTACTGCTCTACCTAGAGTTCCTACTCGCTGTTTTGCCTCAAGCAACCATTTCTCTACTTCTGACCAAGGTGTTTGGTTTATTTGTTCTACTACTATTGGCTGAAGTCTTTCTAGAATTACAACACCGTTTTGCGGGATTTTTACTCGTTCTTCTGTTCTGACAACAACGGTACTACGTTTAAAAGTATCTGCTTGCAAACTAGGATATTGTTGAAACCAATGATCCATTACAAAATAAAACTGAATCCAGCAACTTAGTAGCATACTACTAGCAACTAAAATTATGATTCTTTGGCGGTCTTGTGGCTTAGGAATTCTCGCTTTAGCGTCGGTGTCACTTCCTTCAATAAACTCTGGTATTGCCGTAATTAGTGCTGAAATTGTCGGCCAAAAAACGATTGTTCTTGGTGTAATTACATCCTGTTGATTTCCAAAAGCAAAAACGCTTACTAAGAATCCAGTGATTACTGCCCCAACTGGCATAAAAGTACCAGGCACTCTCAAAGGATCTTGAGTTGTATACCAAGCTGTGCCGGCAATTAAAAATAACCAACCGAAAAAGGCAATAATATCTTTGATATAGCCTGTAGCTAAATATGAAACTGCCCAAGAAAAAACACTCAAATAAATAAATGTCTGCCAAGAATAAGCTTTGGGTGGAACTAATACTTTTCTAATTCCCGCATAAAGCCCTTCCGCAAATTTAAAAATCCCAAATACATCTTTAAGTAGCGTATTCATGTTGCTCCTTCCACCTAATTAATTAATCACTCATCTTCCTTTTAAGTAAAAGCTTGCTATTTTGCACTAAATAATAGAATAAGAGTTATAGCACTATAACTCAGGGAATTCGCTATTAGTACAGTAATTATTAAATTATTACTTTGGAATTTCAAGTTGCCAAAAGTCCGCCATCGCCGCCGTTGAGATATTGGAGCTTCCGCTTCCGCTTCCTCTTGTTTTTTAAAAAGTTGCTCATTCAATGATAGTAACAATCCTTTTAAAATGAAAAACTTCATTAAAAAAGTAGCAAAGAAAATTATGAAAGCAGTTAGTATTAGAAAAACTTGTGTGTTAGGTGATTTAAAGTTACTAAAAAACATATAGTTAATTAATTCTGCTCTCATCTGTATCGGCAACATTGGTTCTGATACAAAAAAGATGAACCAACCAATTACACTAGAGAATAAATTGATAGAAATAGCATAAAAAGTACTAGTTTTTTTGTCAAATTTGAGCCGATAGTGCAAAAGATAAGCTTCAATTGGGATAGCAATCAGTACAAATAAAAAGTCAAACAGAATTCCACCAATAGGAAAAATCCTCGGAAGCATCCAATTTTCAGGCATAAATGGTCAAGGGTAAGGTATAGCTGTAGAGAGTATAACTGGGATAGTGGGAGTGTGGGGAGTGTGGGGAGTGTGGGAAGTGTGGGGAGAAATTGAATAACTGCACATCAATGAACGCTGCATTGCCTCCCACACCCCCCACACCTCCCACACCTCCCACACCCCCCACCCGAACCACACAATACGTGAGAAATTCGGGGCTAGAGGGGTAGTTTCTCTACCTAAGATTACAAGACGTTAGGTAAGATTAAAGACTGCCACTTATAGCTTTTCGAGAGATGACAAGGAACGGTATCGGTATTCGCACGGCGCAAGTGCGTCAAGAACGGCTCATTGGTCAAATTCACGTCTACGATGGCGTGGGTAAAGGTAAGTCTCAAGCTGCTTTGGGGGTAGTTTTGCGCTCTATTGGCTTAGGGATAAATACGCCTAGCGATTCTAACCGTGTTTTACTGCTGCGCTTTTTAAAAGGGCCGGAACGCGATTATGACGAAGATGGAGCGATCGCAGCTTTGCAGCGCGGATTTCCCCATTTAATAGACCAGGTTCGCACTGGGAGAGCCGAATTTTTTGGCCCAGAAGAAATTACCACCTTTGACCGAAATGAGGCGATGCGGGGTTGGGATGTTGCCAAAGGTGCGATCGCTAGCGGTTTATATTCAGTTGTGGTCTTGGATGAAATTAACCCCGTTCTGGATTTGGGTTTGCTACCAGTAGATGAAGTGGTAAAGACATTAAAATCCAAACCCCAAGAATTAGAAATCATTGCTACCGGACGCGCCGCACCGCAAAAGTTGCTCGATATTGCAGATTTGCACTCAGAAATGAAACCTCATCACCATCCCACAGCCAAAGCCCTATTCCTCGAAGGGATTGAAATTTATACTGGTGCTGGTAAAGGCAAGTCTACTAGTGCTTTGGGCAAAGCCTTACAGGCCATTGGTAGGGGAATTAATCATCCAGGGTCTACCCGTGTGTTAATTATGCAGTGGCTTAAAGGTGGTAGCGGCTACACAGAAGATGCTGCGATCGCCGCTTTGCAGCAGTCATATCCAGAAGTGGTGGATCATCAGCGCTGTGGTGGAGATGCGATTGTTTGGCGCAATTCCCGGCAAGAATTAGACTATGTAGAAGCCGAAAGAGGTTGGGAAATCGCAAAAGTTGCGATCGCCTCTGGAATGTATAAAACTATTATTCTCGATGAACTCAATCCCACCGTTGACTTAGAACTACTCCCTGTTGAACCCATTGTTCAAGCTTTGCTCCGCAAACCCCGCGACACCGAAATCATCATCACTGGTCGCTGTCAAAATCAACCAGCATACTTTGACTTGGCTAGCGTTCATTCAGAGGTTTATTGCCACAAACACTATGCAAATCAAGGTGTAGAACTTAAACGAGGGGTAGATTTTTAAGCGTTGCATCTGAATTCGTAATTCGTAATTCGTAATCTTCTCAAGCTTGAATTTTTGGTGAAATGAGACAGACCAGTAGGGCTAGCATTGCAATGCCGACCCTACAAGCAACTAAGGCTGTTGGCGTATTCTTTGCCAGACAGTAAAGCCCAAAAGAATAACAATACTACTGGCGGTAGTCATCATCACAGCCAAACTCATGCCTTGTATTCTCATTGCCAGCAAGTTGAAAAATAAGGTAATTGACCAAAGCGTGAACGCAGCATGACGCTGGGAAAGTCCCCAAGCAAGTAAGCGGTGGTGCAGATGATCTTTGCCAGGAGTACTCAGAGGGTTATTTCCTGCTAGTAGCCGCCGCACAAATACTTGAGTGGTGTCTAGCACTGGCAACAACAGAAATAAAACTGTAGGAATTAGCGCATAAACTGTGTTTTGTTGAAGTTTACCTAAAATACTAGTTGCTGCCAGCACATAGCCAAAAAAGTATGCTCCGGCATCACCCATAATAATTCGTGATGGATAGAAGTTATGGCGCAAAAAGCCTAATGCAGCACCTCCTAAAGCTGCGAGTACCAAGATTGCCGCCGCACGGTTATTAAATTGGGCTGCAACCCCCAACAAACTCATGGCGGTAATAAAGCTGATTCCTCCTGCCAAACCATCCATACCATCCATCAAGTTGATGGCGTTGGTAATTCCTACTACCCACAGTACCGTCAGCAACATAGACAGTAACGAGTCAATGGGAGTACCAAACAGGACTTTGACACTGATACCATTAGCTACCAACAACAGTGCTGTGACAATTTGCGCCCACAATCGAATAGAGGGTGGTAAGCCGAACTGATCGTCAATAAAGCCCACCAGGACTAATATCGAACCTCCTAACAGAATAGTCAGCACCTGAGCCAATACGTTTTGGAGTTCGATTGGTCGTAAAAGGCTAGCTAATACCAGTGCGGCAATGACACCCGCGTAGATAGCCAGCCCTCCTGCATTGGGTAAAGGTTCCCGATTGAGTCGCCGAGCGTTGGGTTGGTCAGCCCAACCTACCCGTAAGGCGAATTTGCGGACTGTCGGAATTGAACGCCACGTTACAAGCCAAGCCAAAAGGAACGTAAATACTACTGCCAACCAGCCGGTGCCGCTAGGGTCGGCAATGCCAAGGGACTTAAGGGAGTTGTCTAGATTCATCTCCCAATTCAAGCATTACTGCCAGTATCTATAAAGAACATCACCTGTATATTAATCAATTTTTTTATTTCCATTTGTAACTTGAGCTGATTGAGAGATTAGCACTCTTGCTCTGTGAGTGCTAAATTGTCTAATGGAAGCGCTGGAGAAATAAAACATGGCGAAAATTATTGCATTTGACGAGGAATCGCGGCGAGCTCTAGAAAGGGGTGTTAACGCCCTTGCTGATGCCGTAAAAATCACCTTGGGGCCTAAAGGTCGTAATGTTCTTTTAGAGAAAAAATTTGGCGCACCTCAAATTGTCAACGATGGTATCACTGTTGCCAAGGAAATTGAATTAGAAGATCCTTTAGAAAATACTGGTGCAAGACTCATCCAGGAAGTGGCCTCAAAAACTAAAGATGTTGCTGGGGATGGTACAACCACCGCCACCGTTTTAGCACAAGCCTTGATTCGGGAAGGTTTGAAGAACGTCGCGGCGGGTAGTAACCCAGTTAGCTTGAGACGCGGGATCGACAAAACTATTGAGGCACTTGTACTGGAAATTGCCAAGATAGCCAAGCCAGTAGAAGGAAGTGCGATCGCTCAAGTTGCCACTGTTTCTGCTGGTAACGATGAAGAAGTTGGTCAAATGTTAGCTCAAGCAATGGAAAAAGTCACCAAAGATGGTGTCATTACCGTTGAAGAATCTAAATCCCTCACCACTGAACTAGAAGTAGTTGAAGGGATGCAGATTGACAGGGGTTACATTTCACCCTACTTTGTCACCAACAACGAGCGGCAAATCGTGGAATTTGAAAATGCCCGGATCTTGGTGACAGATAAAAAAATCAGCAGCATCCAAGATTTAGTACCAATTTTGGAAAAAGTCGCTCGTTCTGGTCAGCCCTTGCTAATCATCGCTGAAGATGTCGAAGGTGATGCTTTGGCAACTTTGGTAGTGAACAAAGCGCGGGGTGTACTAGCTGTAGCTGCCATTAAAGCCCCTGGATTTGGCGATCGCCGCAAAGCTTTGTTAGAAGATATTGCGATTCTCACCGATGGACAGTTGATTTCTGAAGAAATCGGCTTAAGTTTGGATACCGCTGCTCTAGAAGCACTGGGAACTGCCCGCAAAATCACCATCGACAAAGAAAGCACTACCATTGTTGCCGGCAGTGTCACCAAGCCAGAAGTGCAAAAGCGGATTGGTCAAATTCGCAGGCAGTTGGAAGAAACCGATTCTGAATACGATCAAGAAAAACTGCAAGAACGCATCGCCAAGCTTGCTGGCGGCGTGGCAGTGATTAAAGTGGGTGCGGCAACCGAAACCGAACTCAAAGACCGTAAACTGCGGATTGAAGACGCGCTGAACGCTACTAAAGCTGCTGTGGAAGAAGGTATTGTTCCTGGAGGTGGGACAACTCTCATTCACTTAGCTAAGGCAGTAGAAGCGATTAAAAAGACCTTACAAAACGACGAAGAAAGAATTGGGGCTGATATTGTCGAACGAGCGCTAGAAGCCCCCTTGCGCCAAATAGCAGACAATGCTGGTGCTGAAGGTTCTGTAATCGTCTCGAAAGTCCGAGACAGCGAGTTCAACATTGGCTACAACGCCGCTACTGGCGAATTTGAAGACTTGATTGCTGCTGGTATTATTGACCCTGCCAAAGTCGTGCGTTCAGCTTTGCAAAACGCTGGTTCCATTGCTGGTTTGGTTTTAACCACCGAAGCGATCGTTGTTGAAAAGCCAGAGAAGAAATCCGCTGCTGCTGCTCCTGACATGGGCGGTATGGGTGGCATGGGCGGCATGGGCGGTATGGGTGGCATGGGCGGCATGGGCGGCATGGGTATGTTCTAACTTCTGCTCACCCAGATAAATATTTTTTCAGCAGTTTGTCTTGTTAAGGCAAACTGTTTTTTTATAGCATTGCTGATTCAGAGCCGATATGTTATCTCTATTGCTGGGAAGTAGCTGGGCATGAATAAAAGTCATCATCATGGTTATCAGTAATTAGTCATGAATACAACTAACTACAAAAAAAATGCCGATTCCTAAATTCCCAAATTTAAAGAACTGCTTAATTCCAAAATTATAGTCTTTGTATTAATTTTTGTAATATTAATAGCAAAAGCTGAAATAAATAAAAACGCCTAATGGGTTCTGAGTAGGGAATTTTACTTCTTTACTAAGAACTGTGTAAAGAGGAACTTGTTTAATTCCCAATGCCCAATTCCCAATGCCCAATTCCCAATGTAGGTAATATTGTATGGTACGAAAACTGCGTCGTCTTCCCAAAATAGTCACTAAGCTATATGAAGATGAGTTCCATCATCAACCAGGGACTATACCTGGAACCATTTTTATTGATGCAGATGCTCCACCACCAATAATTTTCTTGATTGACTATAACGAAACTAATTTCATCCGTGAGCAAATAGCAACTCCAGAGGAGTGTGTCCAACATATTGATAGCGAATCCATTTCTTGGGTAGACGTACAAGGTTTAGGCAGTCAAGATATATTACAACGATTGGGTAAAGTTTTTGAGTTACATCCTCTAGTTTTAGAAGATATAGTCAATGTGCCGGAACGTCCGAAAACAGAGGATTATGAAGACCAATTGCTATTCATTGCCCGCATGGTAGTACCAAAAGAAAGATCATGTGGTTTTTACAGTGAGCAAGTGAGTTTGATATTAGGGAAAAATTATTTGCTGACTGTACAAGAAGAACCGGAACATGATTGTTTTGAGGGAGTGCGATCGCGAATTGAAAAAAACAAAGGTATCATCCGTAAGCAAGGAGCAGATTATTTAGCTTACGCCTTGTTAGATGCGATTATTGATGGTTTTTTCCCAGTCTTGGAGCTTTATGGGGAGCGAATCCAAGAGTTGGAAGAGGAAGTAATAGTTAAACCTACTCCGCAAACACTACAAAATATTTATCAAATTAGGCGAGAATTACTGCAACTACGTCGTGCTATTTGGCCCCAGCGAGATGCAATTAATTCCCTAATTCGAGATGCTCCTGATTTAATTAGTGAAGAAGTGCGAATCTACTTGCGAGATTGTTATGACCATACAGTGCAAGTTATGGACATGGTAGAAACTTATCGGGAACTAGCATCTGGATTAATGGATGTATATCTTTCGGCAGTGAGCAACAAAATGAATGAGATCATGAAGGTGCTAACGATAGTTTCAACAATTTTCATTCCACTGACTTTTGTGGCCGGAATATATGGTATGAATTTCAATACCGAAAAATCGCCATATAATATGCCTGAGTTGAATTGGTATTGGGGCTATCCACTTTGCTTGGCAGTTATGGCAGCGATCGCACTTGGGTTGCTATTCTTTTTTTGGCAACGGGGCTGGTTGCAAAACTCTGTAACAATTAAGCGTAATTAATAATTGCAGATGGACGACGAATCAAATATACATTCATTATTACCAGGAGTTAATATTTTAATTTATGAGGAGTAGCGACCAGAATTTAGTAGTTTTGACAGTTTATATTATCGGTGTCTCATACGTTTTTAACCGCATGGTTGAATCCATCGATGATCAAGTTAAGTTTGAGTTTAAAAAAGGAATAGTTGACGAGCAACTCAAAGAACAAAATCTCGATGATAAAATTGGAATTTCATTTAAACTCAAAGCCTCATACCCAATTGACGATTTGAAAGATTTAGGAATTAGCATTGAAAATAAATCTGATAATGTTGCCCTATATGTTGACTGGGACAACAGTTCTTTAGTAGTTGAACATAGCAAGCAATCGCGCCGCGTAATTCGGAAATCACCAGATTTAACCCGCGACTTAGCAGTACCCCAAAGTCCTAGCTTGATTGCTCCCAAGAAAACACTTTCTGAAACAGTGACAGCAGAAGATGTCTTCGAGCGCGATCAAGCAACTGGAACCTATTCAGCAAAAAAACCACTAATTGATATCAATGGGCTGCAAAAGGGGCAAAAAAATTTGTACAACGACTTTATTAACAGAAAAAAGGAGTTAGACTTTTCTCTGCAACTGGTACTCAGAGTGTCTGAGGTGCGTTTAGGTCTAGCCCCAGGTCGTGATTTTCCTCCCATTAGCATTATCAATTGTCCTTTCACAGTCAGGAAACTACCTTGGACTTACGCTCTACCTTGGAATAAAAAAAAGCAATAGCAACCAGACAGACTATGCCATCCAAGATTACACTGGATCTAAGGAGAGAGTAGACGCAGGCGGTTGCAGATCAGTCATAGTCACTGATTTGAGGAAAGTCCGGGCTCCCGAAAGACCAAACTTGCTGGATAACGTCCAGTGCGAGCGATCGTGAGGATAGTGCCACAGAAAGATACCGCCAAAACTAGTTCTGAGCAATGAGTGCTGAGTGCTGAGTAAAGAAAACTCAGCACTCAGCACTCAGCACTCACAACTATTTTGGTAAGGGTGCAAAGGTGCGGTAAGAGCGCACCAGCAGTATCGAGAGGTGCTGGCTCGGTAAACCCCGGTTGGGAGCAAGGCGATAGGAACTATGGTTGGTCTTTTACCAGTTCCGCTCAATGAGAGCTGCTAGAGGCGTTTGGTAACAAGCGTCCCAGATAGATAACTGCCCTCGCAAGAGAACAGAACCCGGCTTATGTACTGCTCTTTCCCCCCTTTTTGAGTGCTGAGTGCTGAGTTAGGAATTAGGAGTTAGAAGTTAGTATTTTTCCCCTGCTCCCCTTCCCCTTTCCCCCTTCCCCTTTCCCCCTTCCCCCTAATGCCCCTTGCCTACCCACGCCGTCAACGGCAACTCGAAAGTTTAGTCCAAAAATTAGGTTTGTCGCTAGAAGCACCTATCAAGTGGGAACTGCTAGATTTAGCGCTAACTCATCCCACTGTCTCTGATTCGGCGAATTATGAACAACTAGAGTTTGTTGGCGATGCAGTAGTGCGCCTGGTGTCGGCTGTTGTGTTATGGGAAAATTATCCCGATTGTCCAGTTGGGGATTTTGCGGCAATTCGTTCAGTGTTGGTGAGCGATCGCATCCTCGCCCAATTGGCCAGAATTTATGGTTTGGAGTTATACTTATTAGTTGCGGGTAGTGCTACGGCTGATAAAGTTGGTCAAGAGTCTCGACTGGCAGATGCTTTTGAAGCAGTTTTGGGTGCGCTTTATTTAAGTACTCAAAATCTGGAACTGATCCGCTCTTGGCTAGATCCCCACTTTCAAGAACTAACAACAGAAATTCGCCTCGATCCTGCCAGACTTAATTACAAAGCTGCTCTCCAAGAATGGACTCAGGCGCAATTTAAAGTTTTACCAGAATATCGAGTTGTGGAAGTCACTCAACCGCACCATAATCAAGAACGTTTTATGGCTGAAGTGTGGCTACATGGAAAGAAACTCGGAGAAGGTAAAGGGCGATCAATCAAAACTGCTGAACAAGCCGCAGCTAAGGTAGCTTTTTTAGCAATTCCTAATCCGCAAACACCCTGAGCTTAAAAGACTGGAAATTAGCCGATAATCATTTGGTTGTCAGTGGTCATTTGTCCCTCGTCCTTTGTATACAAATAACTAATGACAAATGACAAATAACAGATGACAAATAACTAATGACAAACCAAATTAAAATTGCTGTTATCGGAGTTGGGCGTTGGGGAGTGCATCTGCTGCGGAATTTTTTAGCACATCCTCAAGTAAATGTAGTTGGTGTAGTAGACCCCCATCCAGAACGATTAGCGGCGATAAAACAGCAGTTTAATTTAGCTGATGATGTAGTATTAACAACCCAGTGGGAAGATTTAAAAAAAGTGTCAGGGTTGACATCGGTTGCGATCGCAACTCCGGCTACCACCCACTATGCTTTAATTAAAGACGCTCTCCAACAGGGATACCATGTTTTAGCTGAAAAACCGCTAACTCTCGACCCCGCAGAATGTCGGGAACTTTGCCAGTTAGCAGAGCAGCATCATTTAATACTCATGGTTGACCACACTTATTTATTTCACCCAGCAGTTGAGCAAGGGCAAACTGTAGTACAGGCGGGTAAATTAGGTGATTTACGCTATGGCTACGCGACACGCACCCATTTAGGGCCTGTCCGCCAAGATGTTGATGCGCTGTGGGACCTAGCTATTCACGATATTGCGATCTTTAACGCTTGGCTAGGTCAGATTCCTGTGAAAGTACAAGCAACGGGTACGGTGTGGCTACAGGGGCAAGCCAATAGGGAAATAACCCACTCTTCATCCCAAGGTTTAGCTGATTTAGTATGGGTAACACTGACATATCCAGATGGCTTTCAAGCTTATATTCATTTGTGCTGGCTGAATTCTGATAAGCAGCGCCGCCTGGGGATTGTAGGTAGCCTTGGTAGTTTGATTTTTGATGAAATGTTGCGATCGTCTCCTCTAACCCTAATACATGGAGAGTTTGAACAGCAGGGCAATCATTTTATTCCGGTAAATCAAAGTCAGGTAGTGCTGGAATTAGAGCCAGGGGAACCATTACAACGGGTTTGCTCCACCTTTGTTGTCTCTGTTATAAACAATACTCCCTCAGAGGTTTCATCTGGCTGGGTAGGCACACAGTTAGTAGAAATTCTTGCTGCCCTAACAGCATCTCTTGAGCAAGGCGGCCAACCTGTTTTTCTGAACAACTGCTCTCAAGTCTAATTTTCCCCTGAGAATAACCGCCTGATACTGTTCGGTTAAGGCAAGAGACGCGATAAAAGAGACGCGATAAATCGCCGTCTCTACAAAGGACTGATTCTTGTAGAGACGGCGATTTATCGCGTCTTTGAGATCGTATTGAACCGCTCATTTTACTTCATTAACGGAGTTCAAAGCCTCGTTCACGAGTATCAAAGACTCATTCACGAGTATCAAAGACTCATTAACGGAGTTCAAAGCCTCGTTTACGAGTATTTATCAAAAATTCATCCGGTTTTTAGCGATTTTCGGGTAAGTCCTGATAAAATCAATCAACGTATGAGCATGATTATGCACAACCGTATATTTACTACTTTATTTTTAACTCTATTTCTGGCTACGACACCCCAGTTTGTAGTTGCTCAAAACAATATTGAATAGCTATTTAAACAAGGCGACGCTGCTGAAGTGGTGGGTAATAACTCCCAAGCAGAGACAATTTGGCGGAAAGTTTTACACGTTGAACCCAATAATGGCAAAGCTTATAACAATTTGGGTAATGCTTTGTGGCGACAGGGAAAACTAGAGGAAGCATTAGCCGCGCACCAGAAAGCATTACAACTCAATCCTAATGATGCCGAAGCTTACGTTGGTATAGGGAATGTGCTAAATGCTCAAGGGAAACCAGAGGAGGCGATCGCATCTCACAATAAAGCCTTGCAACTCAACCCTAACTTGGCTATTGCTTACAACGGTCTGGGTAATGCGCTCAGTGAACAAAAGAAATTAGATGCAGCAGTTGCCGCCTACCAAAAAGCAATTCAACTCAACCCCAACTTTGCTGATGCTTACTACAATCTCGGCGTTGCCCTGAGTGAGCAGAAGAAATTAGGGCTATGAATACGGTAAAAATATTCAAGTGGAATTTTTCAGTTTACCACCATCAAACCGAGTGCAAATGTGGCGAGATGGCAAGCTGTTCAAAATGACTACAAACAAAGAACTGGATTTAGCCGTTTTGGAAGTTAGCGATAATCTACCAGAAGATATCCAGCCCTTATCCATCTCCTCAAATGCGATCGCCTCGAAAATGCCCATTCGGATTATCGGTCATTCTGCCCAAAGAGGTGAAGACAAATCCTGGTTTATTTATGCAATCAGGACAAATCAGCTATCAAAATCAGCAATTAGAAATATCTCAAGCTGCACTCAAACCCGGTTATTCTGGCAGTTCTGTAATTGATTCGCAAAATCGGCTTTTAGGCATCGTCTTTGCAAGAAAAGGTGAAGGCCAAGATTTAGCTTATCCCATGTCTGAGATTCAACAACAACTGTCCAATTGGAACATTAAATAGCTTTTTGTACAGACGCGATTATTGCGCTGTTCTCTTTTGGGGCTGCTACGGTTGCAAATCTTCTATCTTGGCTATTTAGTAACACTTCTAAATCCGCGTCAAAACCATAGCCCTTAGGAGTGAGGATTCAAATTTATTATTTTGAATTTAGAACTGGAGTTTAGACTAAAAGCGATATGAGAGAAAGCAGACCAAATGGAATTAGAGGTTAAAAATATTATCTTGTCAGCCTGAAAGCATCC
>NZ_JBALEQ010000003.1:0-14757 GCF_036917775.1 Nostoc sp. | reverse complement strand
AACTATTTTTTCTCGAAGATCTACAGAGTATGACTTCATTTAAAAGTATTTATATTTTAATCTAGTGTACCTTACAACAGACGGAAGTGCTGTAATGCGGCTAACTGTTGTTGCAGAATGGAGATTTGTTGTTGATAAAAGCCAATTTCTGCGGTAATTTGCTGGAATAATTCTTCTGGCGTGAGCGGTTGGATTTGATCCTCTTTCAAGTACGATATTTCATCAGAATTCTTGTTAGGCATCAGAGCATAACGCCAACCATCATCAAATTGTTCAGCCAACTCTGTACCCGATGGGTAGTAGTAAAGTCCGAGAATCGTGCCTTGTTCTGTACGCTGTTCCAAAGTAAAGCGAGGGTATGCCCAGTGTTGGGGAATGGATATTGTGGGTTGCATATTGATTGGTGAATGAAGGGAAAATGAAAGAAGAATTCAGGAGCCAGAATTCAGAAGTCAGAATTTTGGGAACAGGTGGGAAGAAGAGAAGGAAGGCAGATTTTATTAACTTCTCCACCCTGCTCTTTGTTTCTTTACTGACTCCTGACTCCTGGATTCTGACTACTGATTTACGCTGTGACTAACTCCGTTCTCTCCAGCAGCCGTTGCAATCTATCGCCAGTTAGCTGTTCTAACGGTTGGTCTAAAATATATTCATCAAAAATGGATTTACTATCAGTAGACACATCCACCATCGACAATGAGCGCACTGCATCATAGACCGAGTTAGAATACTGCTGCTGGACTGAATAACGCCTTTTCACCCACCAGTTACCGTTAGTGCATCCGACTTGCCCCAGTTTCACGCCGTTGTTGTTGTAAATGCCATCATCGAGAATTTCAAACCCATAATCTTGGCACTCGTTGAAGATATGCGCCATGATTTGGTTTTCGGTAGAAGAGGAAACTTGCGGGGCAGAGGCGCAGAGGGGCAGAGGAGAAAGTTGTTGTAGGTTTCTCCCCTCTGCACCCCTGCTCCCCTGCACCTCTGCTTTCTCCTGCACAGGTAATGAGCCATCTTTATAGTGAGTGCAGATGAAGCGATCGCAACGCATTAGAGTGTTGGCACGAAATACTTCTTTGTCGTTGACCATGACTACCCAGCGTTGTGTTAAATGGTTATCATCATGGCTGATGCTGGCTACCAGTTTGTCATCAGCGTAATATTCGTGATGGTCAAACGAGATTTCGACTATTGTGAGGGGTTCGGGTGCGATCGCTTGGGCTTGGTCGGCGATGTAGCTGTCGAGTTCGGCTTGGGCGAGGGCTTGGTTATCGGGGGCAGCAGGGGCGAGTTTCTGAATTTTGCTGGCTTGATAGTTAACAATGGCGGAAATCCAAGAATCCTTACAGCGTTTGTCGCTTACTTCGGCTGTGCAGGCGATTTCGCTGTAGATTTGCTTGAGCCGCGCAATGGATTTTAGTTGCAGCTGTTGTGCTGTGTAAATAACGTGAGTCATAATGAATAAGTTCCTAACGGGACGGGAAGCGCTTCAGATTGACGGTCGGTAGCGCTTTCTCTATTGATATAAATATTATGTCTCATTCAATGAGACGTGTCAACTGTTGACACGTCTCTTTAATAAGATTACGCTTAAAGGTAGTCTTGTTAAATGGGACTTATGAATAGGATTCAAGAATTTGGAAAAGAAAAAGGGATTCCAAGTGCCAATAAATTTTGGCAAATCACTGGATTGCCCAGAGCGACTGCTTTTAGGCTCTGGAGAGATAGAGATATTTATCCCGATAGGACAACGGTTGAAGTTATTTGTAAAAAGCTAAAGGCTCAACCTGGTGATTTCTTAATTTACATGGAGGACATTGATGAGGCTTAAACGGCTCAGTGTAAAGCCTCATGCTTTGCCATTATTGGCTTAAGTGTAAATTTAGAAAGTTACAGTCTGATGATTTATTTTGCTGCTATCGAGTCTTTTATCCTCCACTCTGTCTTCTTTGTGGAACGATCTCAGCGACCTATTACATTTAAAATCTACCTTGCAATTGACTTTCAGAAAATCTCATTGAACTAGAAAGGTGGAATCATGCCTAAACCACCTTCTAGACGCAACAAAGCCACCTCTGCCGCATCTACTGATTCAACTTCAGCAGCTAACTCTGTAAACGAGGATATCTCCCTTCAAGAAGACCCAGCCTCAGCAACAATTACCGTTACTGCTGTCGAAGTTCCAGAGTTAACTGAGCAGGAAATTAGCGATCGCTTGCATTTAGAACGCAAGGTGGAACGTGCATTTTTTGAGGCAGGCAAGGCATTGGCTCAGTTGCGCGATCGCAGGTTATACAGATCCACTCATCGCACATTTGAGGAGTATTGTCGTGATCTCGCGTGGATTCTCCAGCTTCCAATGATATTGCTCAGGCATCCCCCAACCAAAACAATTCGCAAGTCGCAATTCGCAATTCGCAATTAATTTCATTGCTTGATTTTCTCTTTAACTTTTCGAGTAGATGCAACTAAGATTTTTCCAATTTCTCTAGTTTCTTGAAGCAAGGACTCAAACTTATTTTTATTAACCAATTCTGCCTTGATTAATATTTCTAACCAGTATTCAGTCTCTCTTTCTTTCTTAAGCGCAATTTCTAATTTGCTTAGAAAGTCTTTATCCGATTGGGCAGATTGAGCTTCTTTAACATTTGCATCTATAGAAGTACCACTTCGGAGTAACTGTTTTGATAATGTTCGACAGACTCCGGGTTTTTCATCTAAAAAAGTACAAGCTTTAACTATCCTTATTGCCAAAGCTTTCGTTCTATCAGCAATACTAACTTTTTGGTTCATTTCTTTTACTCCTAGTTAATAATTGCGAATTGCGAATTGTTTATTGCCCAAGGCTGACGAACGGGAGCATCTCACTTTTGTAAAAACACACCTGCCCTAGCGAATGGAATTCGCGGCTATACAAAAAAAAAACCATCTCCCTGGGTTTCAAATTCTTTGAGTCCGCTTAGGGGGACTTTGTTTTTCTCGTTTCTAGCGATACGCGCACCTAGAAGAAAGAGTTGGATATTTTTTTACTTGGAAGTCCTTAGTTAAAAGGTAAATGTTGTACGAACCGTACCAACATAAATTTTGTCGTTACTATTATCATTTTCGGGATTCGTGATGACAAATAAACCCGGAGTTATCGCTACATTATCTGTGATTTGTAGGTGGTAAAAAGCTTCTAGATGTAAAGATGTATTCTCATCTTCAAAGGTATCACCAAAACTATTATCAGTTACTTTAGGCGGTTGACCTACTACAAATCCAGCAAAGCTATCTTCTTTGCCAATATCTTTGATCGATAGTAGTAACGCCCATGTGGAGATAAAAGCATTTGGGGTTGCTGCTAAATCTTCTGCTTTGGCATGAATAAAACCAACTCGGCCCCCAATAGTGATACTTTGGTTAAATTGCCAAGCGGCTTCTGCACCAAAGGAATTCGCAGTAATGGCATCTGCCTGATTATTAAAGGGATTGTTGGTTAATTCGCTGCCGGTTCCGGTATTCACATTATTGTAAGAGTAGATATAGGTAACGCTAAGTGCTGTTGTTTTGGTGGGTTCAAGTGTGATTTGAGCGATCGCACCATGAGGACTAGCAAAAATTCCCCTCTCTGGGTTAGCTGCATCGTTGGTGATATATGCCAATGACAGATTCAGAGAGTCATTTAAATTATGAGAAATACCGATACCTGCACCACCACCTTGTCGTCGAATTGGATTTTCTCGTCCAAATGTAGAAATTGATCCGTCTCCACTACCGCTAAACAGAGGATTGACACTAGGAACAAAATCGCCTAATCCTCCTCCCAAAGCGTACAAAGTTATATGAGTTTGCTTACCAAGTGGAAATTTATAATCTATCTCATCTATTTCCATCTCATTGTCATCGTCGCCATCAAATCCCAAATTGGCCATTTTAGTTCCGGTGAAATCTGCCAATTCTGGTGTGTTGCGTCCTTGCAAGCGTATTTGTAAGTTGTCTTTGCCGGTAAAACTAGTCTCTAAGCTAAGACGGACGCGATCGCTCAACACTAAATTATCATTGATTGGTTTGGTTCTACTGTTGGCTTTTTTCCCACCAGCAACTCCAGTCATCGCAAAGATAATCTCTCCCTCTAACTCAACTTGGGGCGAAAACTGTTGTGCTTGCAATGCAGCCACTTTGTCTTCTAATAAATCGATGCGATTTCTAAAAGTTGCTAATTCTGCCGAAAATTCTACTTGTAATTTTTGAATGGTAGTTAAAGTTTCTCTATTTATTTTACCTTTAGTAATTAACTTATTGATGTGTGTTACGCAAGTATTTAATTTAGTAGCAAATTGATATCTATTCAGAGTTTGATTGTCAGGATTAGCTTGACTAACACAATCATATTGCTCTATCAAAGCTTGTAGTGTTTGAAATGCCCAACTATCAACATTAATATCCGACAATTGAGAAACTGATGTAATTATATTTAATTGATGATTTCCTATTGATGCGGGTTTAGTCGTTGCATTAGCTTTATTTATGCTGTTCAAAGCAAGGAAAATAATTAAACTAATCAGGCGAATTTTTTGCCAAAAAATCAAACCCATCAATACTATCTCCTGAAAATACTACCAGTTCGTAAAAATAGGGTGACAGATAAATTGGCTGCAATACGGTTCCATTAGTCTTTCAAGACGCGATTCATCGCGTCTCTACATGAGGGTTTTGTTGCTCATTCTGAACTTTATTTAAATTGGCTGGGTTTGGTCTGTATTGCACTTAACTCAGAAACCCTATAATTACGAATTACAAATTATCCCAAGTCGCTGTTCACACAGATTTAATAGTGCTTCTGTAAAAGGACGACGTTCTACAAATTGGGTGCTGAGATGAATATGCCGAACTAAAGTTAGGATGGTATAGGATTGAATTGCAGTGAGGAATTTATCGCTTGTAAGCTGAATAAATCTTTCAGTTAAAACATTTTCATATTCTTGTAATACTTGGAAATCACCAAAAGTCCGAAGGCTGTATTCTTGAATATGACCAATGAAATTCCCAATATCAAGTGCCGGATTACCTTCACAATATAAATCTAGGTCAATGAGATACAAACGAGAATTATTAATAATCACTTGATCGGGATAAAAATCACGGTGGATACCACAATGTTTTATTTCTGGCGTGTTTTCTCCTAAATGATTAATTGCTTCTAATATTCTCTCTAAGCGTTCTTGGCATTGTGGATATTGTTGCGTAACTAATGGAATCCGCTCATGCAAAATTCGTAGTTCATCTGACATAGTATGAGAACGATGAGGAAGAATATTAGCTTGGTGCAATTTATGGGCAGCTTCAGCAATTAGTTTTGCGGGTAGAATACTGTCAGTTTGTGATAAGAATTGAGTAGCAATAACCCCTTCAACCTTATGCTGCAACCACATTTGCCATTCAGGAATTACCCCGACAGGTTCAGGTACAGAAATTCCATCAGGACTATCATCACCAAATCCCGCTGACCATAGAGATTTCTGTAACTCATAACTATGAAAATCCGTTCCCTTAGCCCTAACCTTACCAATCAGCGTAATTATTTGTCCATCATCACGAATCAATTCATATTCAATCAAACAACGCCGCCCCAACTTATGACGAATAACTTGGACTTTCTGCAAACGACAATTTTTAGCGATCGCTAAACACCGCCCAAAACACTCTTCCACCCGCAACCGATCAACCGCATCCGCCAAAAAAGGCATCTTCCCATCACTAAACCCCATACTCTGCGTACCTCTGCGCTTACCTCAGCGTCCCTTTGTTTTAAAAAACTCCCCTCTAAACCCTCAAAGAACCCTGCACTTGATACAAAGCCGCATAACGCCCATTCTGTTGCATCAATTCCAGATGAGTGCCTTGTTCCACCACCTGCCCATTTTCCAAATAAAGAATCATATCTGCGCGAGTTGCTAGATAAAGATCATGAGTAATTAAAAAAGTAGTGCGATTTTCCGACAACTGTTGCAGCGCATCAATCACAGCCTTCTCATTGCCCTTATCTAACCCCGTAGTTGGTTCATCTAAAATCAGGATAGGAGCTTGACGGATAGCAGCACGAGCGATCGCAATTCTTTGTCTTTGTCCTCCAGAAAGAGTTGCACCTCTCTCTCCTACAAGGGTGTCGTATCCTTGTGGTAAAGCTTGGATAAAATCATGAGCATTCGCTAAACGAGTCGCATCTTCGATTTCGGCATCAGACACCCCGGCAATCCCGTAGGCAATATTTTCTCGAATACTAGCAGCGAATAAGAGACTATCTTGCAAAACTACACTAATTTGCGGACGTAATGATGCCAATGTATATTCTCGAATATCCCGCCCATCAATCATTACGCGCCCTGCTGTTGGATCATAAAGCCGTAATAATAAACTTACTAATGTAGATTTACCACCACCAGAAGTCCCAACGATCGCAACTTGTTGTCCCGGTTGAATGTTTAAGCTGATCTCTTGCAATAGAACTTGTCCTAATTCATAGGCAAAGTGGACGCGATCAAAACGCACTGCACCTCGGAAAATCGGGGCTGGAATTGCATCTGGCAAATCAGAGACATCGGGTTGCTGATTTAATACATCTAAAATACGCTCACTCGAAGCCGCAGCTTTCGCCAGTCGTCCGGTGTATTTAGCGAAGTTCTGCACTGGCTTAAAGGCATTCTTCAGGTAGGTGAGAAATACCAGCACATCCCCAGGTGTTAAGGCATCTCGCAGCGCCAGCCAAGAGCCGTACCATAAAACGATCGCTGTTCCCAGTGCAATCACAGCATCAACAGTACGTTCCAAGTGAGCCGCCAGCCGTTGGGTTTTGACGCTTTCTTTGAGACTACGCTGATTTTGTTGAGCAAATACGCGTGCAAAAGCATCTTGCAAGGATAAGGCTTTCACTAATTTAATGGCAGCAATGGACTCAGCCGCCGTCGCCGCCACAGCACCTTCTTGATGGCGTTGCTTTAATGAGGAATCTTTAATACGCTGGCTGAGTCGGTTAGTAACTAGCCAAAATAACGGTAGCGTGAATAGTGAAAGTAGGGTGAGGCTGGGATTCATCCAAAACATCACGCCAATCATCCCAAATAGGGTCAGAATGCTGACTACTAGCGGTAATGCTGCCGTAATCATAATTTCTTGGAGACGGCTAGCATCGCTACTGACACGGATAATTAAATCGCCGCTACGTGCTTTGGTGTGATATGTCAAAGATAAATCTTGCAGATGGCAATACAAATGATTACGCACTTTTGCCATGACTCGGCTACCAACTGTTGCTAATCCGACGGTACTCCAATAGGCAGCAAGGGCGCGTAAGCCTGTAATAAGTAAGACTGCAACGGCTGAGAATGTTAGTAATGTTATCGGTTCTAAACTAGCAATGATGGGAATATTATTTATCTTGTCGCCGCGCAAGAGAACGTAATCAAAGACAAACTTGAGCGGCCAAGGTTCTAATACACGTAGTCCGACATCTGCAATTAAAGCGATCCCAGAAATCAAAAGTAGTCCAGACTGTGGACGAATGTCAGTCCAGAAATAAACTAGGATTCCCCACAAATCAGGAACAGCTTGTTTTGACATTTAGCGTTTCACCTCCATCGGCAATGGAGATGCTATGCGGAGAATTTTTTGAGCGATCGTATCCCAAGTATGATTTGCGATCACTGTTTGCCGCGCCGCCTGTCCTAAAGTATGACGGAGAGGAGGCGATCGCCACAATTTTTTTAAAGCCTCTGCTAAAGCGATCGCATCACCTGGAGGACAAAGAATACCATTCACCCCTGTATCAATTAAGTCTGCCAATTGCCCAATCTGACTCACGACTACAGCCAAACCAGCCGCCATATATTCATATACTTTCAATGGTGAGAAGTAAAAATCGGATTGCGCGGCGTAGGGTGCAACGGCGACATCCATTGCTGCTAATAATTGAGGAACTTCATCAGGATTCACCGCACCTGTAAATTGAGTATGAGCATCTAATCCCCGTGCAGCTAATTCCATTTGCAGATTTTCCCGTTCCGGGCCATCGCCAACAATTAAAAGTTTGGCATTGGGAACCCGTTGATGCAGTTTACTAAAAGCTTCTGTGAGAATTGGCAATCCATGCCACGGTTTCAACGTACCGACAAATCCCACTGTAAAGGTTTCACGTTGAGTTGCCGGACGAAGGGTAGAAAAGCGGTGAGGATTGACACCATTAGGGATCACATGAACTTTGCTACTGTCCACATAATTCATCAAGTAAGTTTTCACTGCATCTGAAACAGCAATCAGTGTTGTAGCAGATGAAAACACTCGATTTGCGACTTCTTCGGCACTTTGGCGATCAATCAAACCCCGATGCTGTGCTTGTTCTGTAATCAGAGGCGAATTTACTTCCAACAAACCCGGAATTCCCATAGCTTGGGCATATTCCATCGCGCTATAACTCCAAAGAGAATAACGCTCGTAAATGAAGTCAAAGGGGTCAAATCTTTCCAAATTAAAACGTAAATCAGGATTGATCGCTAAAGCAACTTGCTCTCGCATCGCCCGTTCTAATTTGGGGATAAATGGGAGTTGATGAACAACAACATTAGCTAAATCTGCGGGTAATTCTCCCCCAATCCGAGTAGCAAACAATGTGACTTGGCTACCTTGCTTTTGCAACGCTCGAATCACCTCTTGGACATGAATCGAGCATCCTTTTTGACCAAATACAGGTATACCCGGATCAGCACAAATGTATGCAATTCGCATCTTCACACCTCCTTTACGCTTTTGCGCCTACTTTGCGAGTTCCGCTTGCAGTATGCGTGAGAAATAATTTCCGTAAAATTGCAGTATTGCGATGAATATCAAACTCAGACTCAATTAATTGCCTAGCCTGGGTTGACAATTTAACCCGCAAAGCAGAATTTGTGAGGAATTGCCCAAGTGCGATCGCTAATTTCTCGGCATCATGTTGTGGCACAATTAACCCAGTCTCGCCATCACGCACCAATTCAGGAATACCCGTTACATCAGTACTTATACAGGGCGTTCCCAAAGCCATAGCTTCGAGTAAAACCGTAGGTAGTCCATCCCGATTACCATCTTTGCCAATGACATAAGGTGCAGCAAACACAGCAGCTTTTTGTACTAATTGAAACACCTCATTTTGCGGACGCGGGCCGACAATTTCCACGATAGATTGCAGTTCTAAATCTATAATTTGCTGACGCAAAGTCAATTCTAAAGAACCGATCCCGACAATTTGACACTGAAACTGATAATTTCTCTGCTTGAGAATGGCACAAGCATCAATCAAAACAGATAACCCTTTCTTCTCGATTAACCGCCCGACTGAGATAATTAATGGAGAACGTTCAGCCGGAGAAGAATATTGTAATTGTCGTAAATCTAACCCGTTGTAAATGCGCTGAACTCGCTTTGCGTCTAAGTTATACGTATTGTGCAGATATCTGAGATTATAGTCACTGACAGTTACGACACTAGCCGCATCCTGTAGCTTACGTTGCATATCTTCAAATTCCACGCTTTCATGAAATATGTCTTTAGCATGAGCCGTAAAGGTATAAGGAATGCCTGTAAAGTGAGATGCTAGCCGAGCGACACTAGTAGCCACAGTCCCAAAATGAGCGTGTAAATGAGTAATGCCTTTGACTCGCGCTTCTCGTGTTAACCATGCGGCTTGGTAGACAGTGCTAGCTTGTTCACCTTGAGCAAAAGCCAGTTTTGGCCAAAAGTCAGGGATAACTTTACTTGCTTCTTGTAACTCTGCCCAAAAATAGCTAGCGGCTGTAGGTGCGAGACTATTAAGTGATTCACTAACTCGCCCTTGAATTGGCCTGCGGATGTAATTTACAGGCGCACGCACTTGGGAAATAATATTTTGAAAGTGAGTATCACATAGTGGACGTAATGCAAAAATTTCTATATCTAAGCCAGCCGCTTCATGAGCCAAAATTTCATTGACAACAAAGGTTTCAGAATAGCGGGGATAACGTTTGAGAATGTAACCAATACGGATTGACATAATTCGTAGTTCGTAATTCGTAATTCGTAATTAATGAGGTGAGATTTTTGTCTTTGACAAATGACTAATGACCAATAACTAATGACAAATAGCTGATATAAGGATTTCATTAACGAATTGGGGAATGCGGGTAAGTCCTTTGAGATCGACGAAATTACGGACTTGTGATGGCTCTACCTCAAGCTTTAGCCAGTTCGTTAATGCAGCAGGTGTCAGTTGATGTGTATGCAGTACATCGATTAAGCCAAGTGCTTGTAATCGTTTAGCACGGATTGATTGTTCTTGTCGGGGTTTGATGCGGGGTAAAATTAGCGATCGCTTTGCAAATGACAACAATTCACAAGTTGTGTTGTAACCACCCATCGCAACTACACGTTCGGCTTGATTTAATAATAGTGTCGGCTCGGCTAAATATTCCAACACGCGCAGATTGTCACGTTGCGCTGCATAGTTCTGGAGTTGTTGCCTTACTTTTCGCGGCATAAACGGGCCTGTCAAGATGATACCGTTCATCTCTAGTGGTAGTTCAGCATGAGCAAATGTTTCTGCTAACTGCGCTCCGTCTTGTCCGCCTCCCACTAAGCACAATACCAATCGTTCAGATGGCAGATTGAGCGATTTAAATGCTTGAACGCTGTCTAAATCCAGATGTTTGAGGCGACTGCGTTGGTCAAGATAGCCAGTATAGCGGAATTTGGCAACAGTTTTTGGCTGGAAGTGATACTCTTTTGCTAGGTCATAGATGTTGCGATCGCCATACACCCAAACCTGATCGTAGTAAGTTTGAATCGCCTCTTCATTGGCTGCTCGCTTCCAATCTCGACGCACAGAAGCGGGTTCATCTAAGATATCCCGTAACCCTAAAATACAGTGTGTTTTTCCTTGAATACGCAAGTAATTTAGGGTTGGATCTAGCTCTCTAACTGCTCCTCGCGGTACATTATCCACAATGAAAATATCAGGTTTAAATGTTTTGATGGTGGTGAGAATAACTTGCGATCGCAGTGTAATAATTTCCTGCAATGATAGATCCAATCTTCTGGCGTGATATTGCCCATCAATGCTTTTATGCAAAGCCGGGAGCGTCAAACAATCTACCCCTGGAGGTGTTGGTACATTGCTGGCATCTTGAATGCCACTAATCATTAAAACATCGGTTTTTAGGGGTGAACATCCTAAAGTTTGAGCAATCAACAAATTACGGCGTTTATGTCCTAGGCCCATTGTGTCGTGGGAATATAAAGCAATACGCCACTTCCGAGTCTTGCTAGATAAACTACTATCCTCTGAAGACAGGATACTACCCGATGTTCTTATAATTTCTCCAGAGTGGGGTAACAAGTTATTCATTTACACTCCTGACTAATTTTTCCCACAGTATCTAATCCCCTTTTTATCTAGCAATCTGAAATAATATCAAGTTCGGATAATGTCTTCCAGTACTTGCCACACTTGCGCTTGTTGCACATCTGTTAAGTTTGGTTCTTTACCTAGTTTCTTAACTTGAAATTAACGTAAGTTTAACTAGTATTTTATGAGAAGACAATGAAGGTTACATGAGAACTTTCTCATGTAACCTTCATCAGATATCAACAGGACTTACGCAACTGGCACAATGCGATCGCCAATTACTAGTACATAGGTATTATTTAAATTTGATTCCGAAAGCCTTGTATTTGTAATAGAAGCTGATGTATTGGAAGCTGTAGAAGTTGCTTGAAAAGGCGATGGATCAAAATTTGGATTGTTGACAACAAATCTACCGTTTTGTTTTCAACCAACTAATTAAAAAATCACTTCAATTCCATTTTTGTTCTTGGGGTGGTTCTACAGGTAAAATAATAGTAAATATGGCTCCTGCTTTGGGTTGACTTTCTAGAGTGACTTTCCCTCCGTGGGCTTCTGCGATCGCTTGGACAATCGATAATCCTAACCCAGCACCTTCAGAACGACGGCGACTGTTTGTAGCACGAGCAAAACGCTGGAAAATTCTCTGTTGGTCGGCTTTTGCAATACCTTCTCCTGTATCATGAACCCAAAAGCTGACTTGACCTTGGCGCATCACTGAACCAAGGGTAATTGTATCAGTATTTTTTGTATGTTGAGTAGCGTTTTGTACTAAATTCATCACAGCCTGAGTCAGACGTTGACGGTCTGCGACAATTTTACCTCTAGCAATAGCTTTGAGTTGCCAATGGCGATCGCCTAAAGCTTTAACTTTTGCAAATAATTCTTCAATGAAAATCCAAACATCAACTGTTTCTAACTGCAAAAAATCGGGTTGCTCTGTCTTGGCGAGTAAAATAAGGTCATTAACAAAACGGTTCATACGTTCTAGCTCATCCATAACTAGCGCTAGAGTTTCTTGTACTTCTTGCGGATCATCACCCATCAATTCCAGATGACCACGAATGATAGTAATTGGTGTTCGTAGTTCGTGTCCAGCATCGTCAATAAAATTTTGCTGACTGACGAAAGCACCTTGCAACCTATCCATCATTTCATTAAAGGTAGCTGCTAATTCTGCCAGTTCTCCCTGACCATCTATCACAATGCGTTGATTTAAATCTGTTTCACTAATTTTGCGAACAGTTTGGGTGAATAAGCGTAAAGGAGCAAGAATTTTTCCAGAAGCGAACCAAGTTAAAATTAACGCTAAAAATAGGACTCCTACGCTCACTTGAATGATAACTGTTACAGCTTCCAAAACTTCCCCTCGTTCACCAGATGTGGCGTGAGCGATGACAAACACTCCCATGACTTCGCCTTGAATTTTCACAGGTTGAGCCAGATAGACAATGCTATCAACTTTGCTACCAGGAATGACTTTTTCTCCTGTTTCTGGTTGCTTTAACCCTGCCCAATATCGAATGATTTGTGAATCTCTACTCAGTTCTTTTGGTCTAGCTCTAGGACTAGATTTATAAAATTTACCTTTCCATAGCATAATCAGAAAAGTATCATCTTCTGGCAGCTGATTTCCTAAAAAAGCATCTAAAAAAGCTCTTAGCTCTTCTTTAGTTTTTGGCGGTTGAATCAGGCGGTTATCAGCTTCTCTTAATCGATTAGACTCTGTAGGTTCTTCATCAAATTCGATATTTTCATAAAATTGAGTTTTGCCAGTAATTAACTGGTCAAATATCTGCATTTTTTCGGTTATTTGTTGATTTACACGACTATTAATTCGTGCATACAAAACTTGACGAAATGCTGGGACAAAAACCACAAAAATGAAACACAAAATTATCGCATACCAGGAGAGAATACGAGTACGTGTAGCCCAAAAAATACCTTTATTACGTTTTTGATGGCTTTTTGCAAGTGGTTGCCGTTTGTTCTGTTTTCTCGACATTAATAATAACTTTAAATTACTTAAGACTTAATTTTATAATTAGTAATAACTCGTGTACGATTACTTCGACCTTGAGGCATTTTTAAGCCCGCAGGCGATAACCCATTCCTCGCACAGTTTCAATTAAGTCACTACCTAATTTTTTTCGCAAATAACCAACATAAACATCAACAATATTGGAGCCTGGATCATAGTCGTAACCCCATACCATATCTAATAATTGTTCACGACTCAAAACTTGTCCAGGATGGCGGAAGAAAGTTTCTGCTAGGGTAAATTCTCGTGCGGGCAACTCTACGGTATTTTGACCCACTTTTACTTTACGCGATCGCAAGTCCAAAACCACGTTTCCCGCCTTAATTACCATCTGTTCCATAGCTTGGCTACCACCACTATGACGCAACCGAGCTTTTACCCGTACTAACAATTCTTCAAATCGGAAAGGCTTGGTTACATAATCATCTGCGCCTGCTTCAAACCCTGCAACCTTATCTTGAATGTCATGGCGAGCAGTCAAAATAATCACTGGCAAAATTTCCCCTTGTCCCCGCAATTCTTCTAATATATCCAAGCCATCTTTACCAGGAAGCCCCAAATCCAAAATCATCAAATCAAAACCGCTACTTAATGCCATGTTAGTCGCTGAGTAGGCATCAGCTGCTACAGCAGTCGTAAAACCATGAGAACGTAATCCCTTCTCAATAAAAGCCGCTATGCGGGGTTCATCTTCAGCGATGAGAATTCGATTCATCCGATGCAACCTCTTTCGGTACTTATAAGGGGAAGACAATTGTAAAAGTAGAGCCTGTTCCCAAGATACCTTTTAAATGAACCAAATCAAGAAGAAGATCCAGTGGTTCGTATCAAAAAATACAACTAATAACAACAGTTGAAGTTGCAAAGCCTGAATCATCGCCTCGTCGCCTTTAATGTCAATCCCAGCCATCAGATCCACTAGCACTGGTCTAAATCCCAGCCGATGACGCATTAACCACGCGGTAGAATGATTGCTCCAGGAGCGTGCAAATAGCCAAGCAGCGTTCCGATTTATCGCGTTCCACAACCACAGAGGGCGGTGGAATAAATTCTCGCCCCTAGTCATCAGTGACCATTTCCCCAGGCGTTGCCAATATCGCTTCAAGTGCGACAATCTTTTTAATTAAGCGTCCCCCGTCATCTTGCTCGACCAGTTCAGGGGTAACGCTCATGCCATAAGTGTCCTGTATAAATTCTATGAATTCTTGATTAAATCGAAAAAACCGTCCAGTCTGAGTACAATTTGATTAGACATAGGTAAGCGTGATCTTCCATGACTCCAGCAACCGATATTCGTAGAAGAGCGATCGAACTGATTGAGCAGTTGTCA
>NZ_JBALEQ010000002.1:0-31951 GCF_036917775.1 Nostoc sp. | reverse complement strand
AGATTAACCGCCTCCCCAATCTCAAAAAATGGTTTGTGGAAATTTTTGCTAAACCAGCATAGCTATTGGATCATCTTTTTTGTGGAGTTCTCTTAATGCTTTTTAAACCTAAGAGCATTGCATCTAATGGAACTTGTAATTCCTGATAGAGTAAGTTCATATAGTGCAGTCCGGTGGGATTTGTATACTCAGCGTGTCCACCTGCTATGCCATAAGTAATACAACGGAGAAAATGCCAAAAATCTCGCCAGCAAGCTTGGGCGCGTTCAGGCGGATAAAGGCCACCTCCAGGCTGGATAATTTCAGGATAAGTCGTCAAAACCTGCTCTCTAGCTTCATCAACAATTTCGGCGGCGCGATCGCGTAACAACACAGCAACAGGAATCAATTCAGAATTATCGGATGACTTGGTTTGAATCTGTAATAAATCTTCGTCACTCAGATAACGGAAAGCATCATCCGCAGCTTGAAATATGGCAATCGCTGCTTTGGAATGAGACTTATCCCACTCAGCAAAGCTGATAATTCTAGCTTTGGCGATTAATTCTTTGACGGTTTCGCTTAATTGAGTCATTGGCTTAGGGAATTGGGAATTGGGAACTTGTACTGAGCGTAGTCGAAGTATTGAGAATTGGGAATTGGGAATTGAGAATTGGGAAGTAACAAGGAATCTTTCTCCTCTGCCCCCTGCTCCCCTGCCTCCCCTGTTCCCTGCCATTAAATCTTCCCAAATGCGATCGCTATTTTTTGACATCTGTAAAATAAAGTAAAGATAGCTCTACCAAATGCACCTATGGAAATCGATCAAATCCAAACTGAACTGAAGAACCCAGATTTTCACTCTCGTTTGAAGGCGATCGCAGCCCTCAATGATTATGAATCAGAAGTTGCAGTTCCTCTTTTAGCAAGTAAACTTCATGACTCAGAATTTTTGGTGCGTTCTTTTGTAGCCAGGGGTTTGGGTAATCAACAATCAGCAGAATCTTTTGCTGCTTTGATGCAAATTATGAAATTTGACGATACCCCCAACGTGCGAGCTGAGGCAGCCAATTCTTTGTCGCTATTTGGTAGAGTCGCAGTTTCTCATCTAGTTATGGCATTTTATCAAGATTACCACTGGCTAGTTAAGCGGAGCATTTTAGCTGCGATCGCTGAAATGAATTGCCCTGAAGAGCTATTTGATATCTGCGTTCAAGGTTTGAAAGATGAAGATTTTACAGTTCAGGAATCCTCTGTTGATGGACTCAGCTTACTAGCTGATTCTAGCCAAAATACTGCGGCACTATGCCAAATACTAACATTAGTGAATGATGAATCTTGGCGGATGCGCGTGCGAGTTAGCTATGCCCTCAAACGCTTTGACGAGCCGGAAGCAAAAGCAGCCCTGAACCAACTTAGACAGGATGAAGATCACCGAGTTGTCGGAGCTGCTTTAGAAGACTTGCTGCCACAATAGCGATGTGGGTTTGTGCCGAATCTTGTGATAAAATTTATTTCAAGAATAGACAATATGCTATTTAACCTTAAAACTAACCAAAATATCCGGCTAATCTGCCAAAATCTGGAATAAAAGATCAACTTTTTCGAGATGAGGAGGCATTTGTGACTGATACACAAACTGGTCAAATGACTTGGCGACCACCAGGTTCCTCAGAATCTGCTTTACATTTGCGACATAAAGCTTCGGAAGCCTGGCGATCGTATAAAGAATTTCCCCAATATGCTCTACCCGATACACCGGGTTTTTCCGAAGGATATGCTACATTTTTAGCGCTGCTAAAAAATAACTGGCAACTGTTGTAAAGCCACTACTAAATTATCAAGTAATTAAGTGAACTTGATATTAAAATCTAAAATTTAAAATTGCCACGTTGCTGAATTAAAGCATGAATCTGGATGTAGAGACGTAGCACTGCTACGTCTCTACAAGGATTTTGGTATGATGCAAAATCATTTTCATACATGGAATCAGCAACGCCAAAATTGCGACGGTCAAGCACTCAAACTCTCACGAGTTGTTGTACGAGTGTAGGCGTTCCAAACGTCGAGTTCTGAATATGGACGGCTTTTAAGCATAGCTTTAGTTGCTTCTGTGAGTCCTTGGGCTAAAGTAAAGTCTGCACCAGCGATACTTTGAAGATGCTCCATCTCTGCATCACATAGGTCAGTCGCTCGAAGGTCTGCATCCCGCAAATCGGCTCCAGTCAATCGAGCATTCCGCAAACAAGCCCCAGTCAAATAAGCTTTTGTCAAGTCAGCGCCACTTAAAGCCGCACCTTGCAAATTTGCTCCTGTCAAGTCAGCGCCACTTAGGTAGGCTCCACGCAGATTAACACCCTGTAAATCTGCGTTTCGTAAAGAAGCTGTGTTCAGAAAAGCACCATTGAGATTAGCACCCGGCCCTACAGCTCCCGAAGCTTTGTAGTTATATTCTTGGGGCCATTTCGTATGTGCATCATAACGGGCTACTTGCAGTTTGGCTCCTTCCAAATTTGCGCCACTGAGATTGGCTTGTTGGAGATTCGCACGGTTTAAATAGGCTCCCTGCAAATTAGCCCCACTCAAATCGGCTCCTTGCAGATTTGCACCTCGCAAATCTGCGCCACTCAAATCAGCATTGCTCAAGACTAGCTCACTGAGATCGGCTCCTAGTAGCTTGGCTTTGCTCAAATTAGCTTGTTGTAAATCAACTCCCCTGAAATTGAATTGGTACAAATCAACCCAATCCAAAGGGTTTCTGGCTTTGAGGGCTGTTAATATTTCTGGAGTAGGACTGGGGCGTTCGCTAGTGATAAGTTGAATTTCACTATTTGTCATCAGTTGATAAAAATATAACTTTTGGAGTTATTCTACACTTTAGCGAAATTGGGACTTCATCTCATTGCTCAGTATTCACTAACGGCAAAATTTAATCAAAAGAGGTTTTAAAACAGATGCATCTAATACCGCCCTTGTCAATGATCGACTTCTTCCATAAAAGTGAGGGTACATGGTTTACGGAACGTTCCGTTCACCATTTTGACTCAGCAGCGGATGAGTCTGGGCAGTCGAATTTGATCATCAAAGTCATGGAAAAGAACGATCTCAAAGTCCAAGAAGTCTGTAAAGACCAAGGCATAGACCCTACTAAAGCAACAGGTGGTGCGAGCTTTGCATGGCAGGCTAACTTAGACACCAGGCTACCTAATGATAATGCTGCTATTTTGGTTGATATTCCCGACGAAACGAGGCGTTCTGGAAAACTGATCCGTAACCAAGGCTATGTTGAGAGCATTCCAGTTGTCAGTCGGTATTGGTTTGCCGATGATGGAGTTCTGACGATTGATACTGACTATGACAATAACCAAGGTCAAGAACGTTGTTGGTTTATTACTGATGATTTTCGTGTCAGGGTTAGTACCGTGCGAATGATGAACGGTGTCAATTTAATGGCTTATTGTTCTGAACGTCGCTGTGTTTCCCAAGAACTTCTAGAGCAAATGATCGCTAATCATGCTAGGCATTAGTGGGGAATGGGGAATGGGTAATGGGGAATGGGAAATCAGGAGATAAGGAAGAATAACTAATACCCAATTCCCAATTCTCTATTAAGGAATGTTGCTTTGTTTCTCATAAATGAGACGTGCATGATTGCCATAACTTATTTTCATGCAAGGGTTAACAAATCATGTTCCATGTATAAACCTTTCCTGGAATTTTTAGAAAAAGAGCTATTTCAGCGCTTTGATTTACAAAGTAGGGTCATTCCCCCTGGTTTAGAATTCAAAGTTAGCGATCGCGGCAGAAACCCTGCAACTATTCGCAGTTGGTGTTACCAATCTCAAGAGTTGCGGAAAATTCGCTATACCTATATTGATGCCGGGGAAAGCGCCCAAATTTTTAACAGCGTAATTTATCCTAGCCATAACTACGATTTACCTCTTTTGGGGATTGATTTTTTATCCTTTGGCAAAGTCAAGAATCTAATTGTGCTTGACTTTCAGCCTTTGTTTCAGGATGAAGATTATCAAAACAAATATATAGCTCCGCTAAAATATCTCCATAATAAATACCCGGATTTGGCGCAAAACTTAGAAATGAAGTTTTACGATGCCAACCAGTATTTTTCTAAGTACCTCTTGTTTGCCAAAACAGACGCTGAAACAGTTTCAACGCGAGTCTTTGAAGCTTTTAAAGATTATTTAAACTTGTATTGGCAAATGCTAGCAGATGCCCAAGTGCTTCAAGATCCAGAAGATATCCAACGGATTATCAAAGCCCAAAAAGACTATGACCAATATAGTGCAGACCGAGATCCAGCATCTGGTTTGTTTAGCAGTTACTTTGGTCATGAATGGGCAGAGCGTTTTCTTCATGAATTTTTATTTGAAGATGCCGTTCCTCTAGCAGTCAGTGCCAGCAAAAGATAATTGGCAGGAGGCAGAAGTTCTTTAATTTTGAATTTTGAATTTTGAATTCGGAGCGAAGCGACGTGACACTATATCAGCCATTTCTCGATTATGCGATCGCCCATATGCGATCGCGCTTGGATTTACAACCCTATCCCATCCCCACTGGGTTTGAGTCCAAAAGTGCTGTTGTGGGTAAGGGCAAAAATCAAGAAGAAGTTGTCACCACTAGTTACGCCTTTCAAACTGCAAAATTGCGCCAAATTCGTGCAGCCCACGTCCAGGGTGGTAATTCGCTGCAAGTGCTAAATTTTGTGATTTTCCCCCGCCTCAACTATGATCTACCCTTTTTTGGGGCGGATCTGGTGACATTGCCAGGAGGACACCTAATTGCTTTGGATATGCAGCCCCTATTTCGGGATGATTTAGCATATCAGGCAAAATATACTGAACCAATTCTGCCCATTTTCCACACCCATCAACAGCATCTATCTTGGGGAGGAGATTTCCCAGAAGAAGCACAGCCTTTTTTCTCTCCCGCTTTCCTGTGGACTCGTCCCCAAGAAACGGCTGTAGTGGAAACTCAGGTATTTGCCGCTTTCAAAGACTATTTAAAAGCTTATCTAGATTTCGTAGAACAGGCAGAAGCTGTAACAGATTCCCAAAATTTAGAAGCTATTGAGCAAGCCCAACTGCGATACCTACGATATCGGGCTGAAAAAGATCCAGCACGAGGGATGTTTAAACGCTTCTATGGTGCCGAATGGACTGAAGAATATATCCACGGTTTTTTATTTGATTTAGAGAGAAAATTAACAATGGTGGGACACTCAATACTGTTCGGTTAAGGAATTTTTTGGTTGAGGCAGAGGGAGAAGAGAAGCTGTTCTTGAGAGAAGAATTACGAACCTATCCCACTAATAATATTTGTGCTATAAAGCTTAAGCTTATTGAGAACTAAAAACGAAAAATTAAGGTTTTCAAGCACATTTTACGAAAATAAGTAGGGATTTTTAGAATAGTGGGATAGGTTCACTGAACAATAATCCTTTTTCCTCCCCTGCTTTCCCTGCCTTCTCTGCCTCCCCGAACCCCTATTGGCGTGACACTTTATTATTAATAAGTCCTATGGAGTCTACTGGATAAAATATCTATCTTTAGACATACTTTTTAAAAATGCTGGCTGCTCAGTACACTTCGCATGGTGGATTGACTTAAATATATTTAAAGATGTTATGATTTGTATAGTTCTAATGTTATGATTTGTATTGTGCTTTTAAGTTCCTAAGCAGTGGATTATTTGTTAGTTCGAGCTAAAATAACCTAATTTAGAACTTTAAAGCCAATTCAAACAAACTTAGAAATTTTTTAACATCCAACCGTTCCTTAATAAAGTTAAAGTTTTGTTACTAGTAGCTCAGATATATTTAAATTCTGAATTTTCAAGAGTTACTGAGGTAAGTATGTTAAATACTGAGCATGAACTTGACTGAATGCAAGAGGGATTCTACTGTCATTCTGAAGCAAACAGAATGTAGAAGTTTAGTGATATAAGGTGCGATACTAATGCTAAAAAACAGCGGACTAACGATTAATCAGGGTTCTAATCTCAAATTGAAGCTTGCAGAACAACGATACGAGCAGTTTTCTAGGGTAGAAGTTTTGCGGAATCGTACAGTTGGAAAGCCATTAGAGTTAAATATAGTGGAATAAATCTTAATTAAATTAAGATGAATTTTCCAAATTTAAAATCAACAATCCCGGAAGAAACAGGCAAGTATGATGTCCATATATTGCTAGTGGGACTAGTTGATTAGTTTAAGGTTATGCCGAATTAAAGGTTAACCTACACAAAGAATTTACTCAAATGAGTGGTCTTGTTTAATAACATTGCCAGTCAGCAATAACAGTTAGCTTTTTATTGAAAGCTAGTTTTATCATGACTTTTATCTAATAAAGATAAAAAGCATAATCTATTGTTGGCGTGCATTAGGGTAAATCGCAATTATTACCAAAATCTCCCAATTTTTTGCAATAAAGGTCAACAGACATGAATAAGGTTCAAGCATCCTTTGAAGCTACAGAAACTGCATTTCACGTGCAAGGTTACGAAAAAATTGATTTTAGTCTCGTCTATGTGAACGGTGCATTTGATATTAAAAACAGAGAAATAGCAGATAGCTATCAAAAATTTGGTCGCTGTCTGACTGTAATTGATGCCAATGTTTATGAACTTTATGGACAACAGATCAAGTCCTATTTTAGGCACTATGACATTGATCTGACAGTATTTCCCATCATCATTACAGAGCCAGCTAAAACCCTTGAAAGCTTTGAGAAAATTGTTGACGCTTTTTCCGACTTTGGCTTAGTTCGTAAGGAACCGGTCTTAGTCGTTGGTGGTGGTCTAATTACTGATGTGGCTGGGTTTGCTTGTGCTGCTTACCGTCGTAAGAGTAACTTCATTCGGGTTCCGACAACGTTAATTGGTTTAATCGATGCAGGTGTAGCGATTAAGGTAGCAGTTAATCATCGCAAGTTGAAAAATCGTTTGGGAGCATATCATGCACCTTTGAAAGTTATCCTCGATTTTTCATTTTTGAAAACCTTGCCAACGGCTCAAGTTCGCAATGGGATGGCAGAGTTGGTCAAAATCGCTGTAGTTTCTAACTCGCAAGTGTTTGAAATGCTATACGAATATGGCGAAGAACTACTTTCTACTCACTTTGGACACGTGAATGGGACACCGGAACTTAAAGAGATTGCTCATAAACTCAACTACGAAGCAATCAAAACCATGTTGGAGTTAGAAACTCCAAACTTACATGAAATAGACCTTGATCGCGTCATAGCTTACGGACACACCTGGAGTCCTACTCTAGAGTTAGCGCCTCATGTACCCCTATATCATGGTCATGCGGTCAATATAGATATGGCTTTATCTGCAACCATTGCAGCACAACGAGGCTATATTCCAACTGAAGAACGCGATCGCATTCTAGACTTGATGAGTCGCATCGGTCTATCGCTGGATCATCCTCTACTAGATGGGGATTTGCTTTGGGATGCTACCCAGTCTATAAGCTTGACACGAGACGGCAAACAACGTGCAGCTATGCCTCGGCCTATTGGTGAATGCTTCTTTGTCAACGATCTGACTCGTGAAGAACTTGATGCTGCCTTAGCTGAACATAAACGTCTTTGTGCTAAATACCCTCGTGGCGGTGAAGGCGTTGACGCATACATTGAAAGTCAAGAAGCTCAACTCTTGGGGGTGTGAAAATATGACGAGTGTTTTAGGACGAGAAACAGCGAGGCCCATAACGCCACACAGTATTTTAGTAGCGCAACTACAGCAAACCCTGAAATTAGCAGAAGAGAGCAATATTCCCGTAGAGATATTAGATTCTCTGCGTCAGGGAGTTGAATTAGCGGCGGGGTTAGATCCCTATCTGGATGATTACACAACTCCCGAATCGAGTGCCTTGACAGCATTGGCGCAAAAAACAAGTCTTGAAGACTGGAGTAAACGTTTCAGCGATGGTGAAACAGTGCGTCAACTAGAACAAGAAATGTTGTCAGGACATTTGGAAGGACAGACATTGAAAATGTTTGTTCATATCACTAAAGCAAAGCGCATCCTAGAACTAGGGATGTTCACAGGGTATTCAGCCTTGGCAATGGCAGAGGCACTACCAAGCGATGGGCAACTCATAGGTTGTGAAGTTGACTCTTATGTAGCTCAATTTGCTCAAGCTTGCTTTAGTGAGTCTCCCCACGGCAGCAAAATAGTTGTAGAAGTAGCACCTGCTTTAGAAACACTCCATAAGCTGGCAGCAAAAAAAGAATCATTTGATTTAATCTTCATTGATGCCGATAAAAAGGAGTATGTAGAGTACTTCCAGCTCATCTTAGATAGGGAATTGCTGGTTCCTGATGGGTTAATCTGCGTGGATAACACTTTGTTGCAAGGACAAGTTTACTTACCACCAGAACAACGCACCGCCAATGGTGAAGCGATCGCTCAGTTCAACCGTGTTGTCGCCGCCGATCCTCGTGTAGAGCAAGTTCTGTTACCCATCCGAGATGGTGTAACTCTGATTAGACGCATAGCGTAACGAAGTTTGTAGAGACGTTGCATTGCAACGTCTCTACAATAAATACAAAGGAAAGACTTATGACACAATCAATCTCTTTATCTCTACCTCAATCCACAACACCTTCAATAGGTGTGAGGGTAAAGATAGTGGCTTTATTCAAGACTCTCGGTACTCTGACATTATTACTAATAGCCTTGCCGTTCAATGCTTTTATAGTTTTGATATCTTTGCTGTGGGGCATTGTGCAATCGCCATTTTCGAAAAAAGCTGTCGTAGCTGCTCATCCTCTGACTATTTTGGTGAGTGGGGCAAAGATGACTAAGGCATTGCAACTTGCCCGCTCTTTCCATACAGCAGGACACAGAGTTATTTTGATTGAAGGTCACAAATACTGGTTGTCTGGTCATAGATTTTCTAAGGCGGTAAGTCGTTTTTACACAGTTCCTGCTCCACAATCAGAGCCAGAGGGCTATATCCAGGCGCTAGTAGAAATCGTCAAGAAAGAAAATGTTGACATTTACGTACCTGTATGCAGTCCTGTCGCTAGCTATTATGACTCTTTAGCAAAGCCTGTACTATCAGAATACTGCGAAGTTTTCCACTTTGATGCAGATATCACCAAGATGTTGGATGATAAATTTGCCTTCACCGATCAGGCGCGATCGCTTGGCTTATCTGTCCCCAAGTCATTTAAAATCACAGATCCTCAACAGGTTATTAACTTTGACTTTAGTCAAGAAACCCACAAATATATTCTTAAAAGTATTGATTACGACTCCGTTCGGCGCTTAAATTTAACCAAACTTCCCTGCGAAACTCCAGAAGAGACAGCAGCTTTTGTCAACAGTTTACCCATCAGTCCAGAAAAACCTTGGATTATGCAAGAATTTATTCCTGGCAAAGAATTATGCACTCATAGTACAGTGCGGAATGGGGAACTAAGATTGCATTGCTGTTCAAACTCTTCGGCGTTTCAAATCAACTATGAAAATGTCGAAAATCCCCAAATTCGTGAATGGGTGCAACACTTCGTCAAGAGTTTGCGATTGACTGGACAAGTTTCTTTCGACTTTATCCAAGCCGAAGACGGTACAGTTTACGCCATTGAATGCAATCCTCGCACTCATTCGGCAATCACCATGTTTTACAATCACCCTGGTGTTGCAAACGCCTATTTTGGTAAAACTCCCCTAGATGCACCTCTGGAACCCCTAGCTAGTAGCAAGCCCACTTACTTCACATATCACGAAATCTGGAGACTAACTGGTATCCGTTCTTGGAAACAATTGCAAACACGGTTGAATATCCTAGTAAGGGGAACTGATGCTATTTATCAGCTTGATGACCCTATACCATTTTTAACTTTGCATCACTGGCAGATTCCCTTGCTTTTGCTGAAGAATCTCCAACAACTCAAAGGATGGGTGAAAATAGATTTCAATATTGGTAAATTGGTGGAATTAGGCGGGGATTAAAATAATTCGTAATGATGCTCGTAGCAAGAGACGCGATGAATCGCCGTCTCTACAATTTAGAATTTCCATCAAAAAACCTTAACCGAATCGTATTGCGACGGATATTGTATAAATTTTAACAGTAGATAGAAAGATAAATCATGCCAGCACTTCGTATTCTTCAATTAGTTGGGTCTGCACAGGATGATTTTTACTGTGATTTATCACGACTTTACGCCCAAGATTCTTTGGCAGCAATGATACAGCGATCGCAGTATGATTTTCAGATTGCATACATCACACCCGATCGCCAGTGGCGCTTTCCTCGTTCCCTCAGCCCTGAAGATATTGCTGACACCAAAGCAATGTCTCTATCTGATGCCATAGAGTTTATAACAGCACAAAACATTGACCTCGTGTTACCGCAGATGTTTTGCATTCCGGGAATGACTCACTACCGTGCCTTATTTGACCTGCTGAAGATCCCCTATATTGGTAATACTCCAGATATTATGGCGATCGCAGCCCACAAAGCCAGAACCAAAGCAATTGTCGAAGCAGCAGGGGTGAAAGTGCCTCGTGGAGAACTACTGCGTCAAGGAGACGTTCCGACAATTCCACCTCCAGCAATCATCAAACCCGCAAGTTCCGACAACTCTTTAGGAGTAGCCTTAGTTAAAGATATTACTGAATATGATGCTGCTTTGAAGAAAGCATTTGAATATGATTCAGAGGTCATAGTAGAAGCATTCATCGAACTAGGTCGAGAAGTTAGATGCGGTATCATCGTCAAAGACAGGGAACTAGTGGGTTTACCCCTAGAAGAATATTTGGTAGACCCCCACGAAAACCCCATCCGCAGCCATGCAGATAAACTCAAACAAACGGACGATGGCAATTTGGGTTTTGCTGCTAAAGATAATATGAAGTCTTGGATTGTAGACCCCAACGACCCGATTACCCAAAAGGTTCAGCAAGTGGCTAAGAAGTGTCATCAAGCTTTAGGTTGTCGTCACTACAGTTTATTTGACTTCCGCATCGACCCAAAGGGAGAACCTTGGTTTTTAGAAGCCGGGTTGTATTGTTCTTTTGCTCCCAAAAGCGTGATTTCCTCTATGGCGAAAGTAGCGGGAATCCCTCTAAATGAGTTATTCATGACGGCTATCAATGAAACATTGGGCAGTAAAGCGTTGCAGAATTGATTGGCAGAGATTTTTCTTGTTTTAGTGTATGGGTGCGATCGCTGATTAAGAAGTCGGTTGAGGAAGCGATCGCTTCGATCTAATTTTCCAGACTCAAACCCATTGGCTTATCTTCTCCTTTTCATGTGCCAACAAAGACGCTAATGCTTTCCCAATACGGTTCGGTTAAGGCAAGAGACGCAATAAATCGCCGTCTCTACATAATCAGTCCTTTGTAGAGACGGCGATTTATCGCGTCTTTGTGATCTAGGACGTGTCATCAAAAAACCTTATCCGAACCGTATTGAATGCTTTCCCAGACAAATATTTTATTTAAAAAGTCATACAATTTAAGCAAATGTCTAATTACCCTAGTAATTCAATAGGTTTTATTTTACTAACTCATACAAACCCTCAACAAATTTACAGATTGATAAATACGTTAAACAGGATGTTCAACTATCCTTTAATTGTGTGTCATCATGATTTCTCAAAATGTGATTTATCTGTAGATACTCTGTCAAAAAATGTCTTAGTAGTACGTCCTCACCTACAGACAGAATGGGCGAAGTTTACTTTAGTAGAAGCTACAGTACAGGCACTACAACTGATGTATGAGGTTCCAGATGCACCGGATTGGTTTGTATTACTCAGTGAAGCAGACTATCCCATTAAAACTGCAAGACAAATATTGGACGATCTAGCCTCAAATCCTTATGATGCTTATATTCAGTATGAGCCAATCACATATAAAATTTATAAAAGCGATTTAACACCAAATATGTTATGGCTGAAAAATTCCTATCAACGATATTGTACAAAGTCATTTTCTTTTAATTTATCAAAAAAATATTTTGCTCAACTAAATCTAGAAGTACGCTTAGAACACCCACTATTAACAAAAGCTTTCCTTCCTTTTTCTAATAAACTTGCTTGCTTCAGTGGAAGTCAATGGTTTTGTGCCAATCGCAAAGCTGCTAAATACATTATTGATTTCCACAGTCAGAAAAATGCTTTAACTTTGTACTACAGCAATCTTAAATATACAGACGAGTCGTATTTTCAAACTATACTTGCTAATGCACCTAACCTGAAACTAAAAAATGACCGTCGCCGATATATTGATTGGTCAACTGGAGGTACTCACCCCAAAGTATTGCTAATGGAAGATTTGCCTAATCTAATTGCATCATCTGCTCATTTCGCTCGGAAATTTGACATTGATATAGATAGCAATATTCTCGATGAACTTGATAAGATTACATCCTAATATTCACTTAAAATTCTGAGCAACTCAGCTAAATAAATCCCAACTATATAAGACTCCTATTTGATTTTTGAACGGATACGTAGGGTGTGTTAGCGACAGAGTAACACGCCACTACATATACTGTACAAACCTCTTGACTTTGCGTTCTTTGCGTCCTTTGCGGTTCGTTATTTCATTCTCCGCCTTAGTTCAAATACCGTATAAAAATAAACTTACACATTTGGGATGCTCTCATTTGGGATGCTCTTGATAGCAGCAACCACCTGTAAATTTAGGACTAACGATGCACTTCAACTCTAGGAAACATATCGCAGTCTATTGGCTCACCAGGTTTTTTGGCTTTGAATGAATTAAATTCTGGGAGATCAATTTCTTCAAGAGGTCTGAAAGGCCATGCTTTCGGGCGGTGATAGTAAGTAACATCATCACCAGTCCAATTCGTTACAACTGCACGGCGTTGGGTGGAAGATATGTTAGTTACTGAATGATGAATTGTCAGAAAATGATGAACCAAGCAATCTCCAGGCTCCATATCCCAAGACAAAATTTCGTGAGGCTCTGGCTCTAAGAACCATGAGGGATCTGATCCCTCACGTAGCTCTTTGCCCCATCGATGAGAGCCTTTGATATACTCTAATCGACCATTTTCTTGGTTCGCGCTATCTAAAGCCAGCCAAATTTTACAACACTGCCAACCTTGTATAGGCCAGTAAGGTAGGTCATTGTGCCATCCCACACGGCTGTTTGCTTTCGGCTTTTTCACAAAAAAACCGTCAGCCAAAAAGTTTAGTTTTTCTGATTTCAATACTTGAGCAGCAAGCTTTGCTAGCGGAGATTCAAAAGCCAAAGCACGGAAATCAGCATCAGTGAGCCATAAGCTACTGGTATGCTCCACACGGCCTTCTGGTCTGGGGATGCCTTTAACCTCCAGAGGACCAGGGATTAATACATTTCTGTCAACAGCTGTTCGTATCCGTTCTACCCAGATATCATCCAAAACATTTTTGACGCAGATAACGCCGTCTTGCTCAAAAGCTTCAACTTGCTGAAGACTGATTTTTGATGTGTCTACCTTAAGCATCCTAACTGTTTTAAATTTTGAAATTTAACTTATTTGAATTAGATAAGCTAATTGGCATTCAAATTGCATATTGAAACAGGAATTATAACCAGACTGCAAATTAAATACATATTAGCTTATGTAACAACAGATTTAAAGAACATGATTCACTAACATGAACTTTTTCACTATGTTACAAAGCTTTTTTAGTATAGAGTATAGACATAATTTATAAATTCTTTCTGTAGTTAGATAAATATCGAAATTGAGTGTAACATTGTGTATTTACATCTGTAATCAACAAATTTTAGCCTAACTACCCAAGTCTTGTTTTACAATGAGTGGAACAAGTGATGCTAGTCGTAATATCCCAGATACAATAAACACTTCCGCTATGCCAAAAGACCCAGCAAATTGAGCGATTAAGCCACCTATAGTTGCTCCTAAAGCACCACTTGCTCCCGCAATAGCTGCTGCTGTTGCAAAATAGATAGACTGATTTTTTACTGTTGCAATCTCTATCTGAAGATTGTTGCTGCACAAGTCAATTGCTCCCCAATTACCCCCAATAAATATGTGCAATAGCGGCAACCACAGCCAAAGATCGAGAGGACTAGAACCAATCCTCAGCCACAACCAGGGTATGATTGCAATTAGAATTCCACTAGAAATTAGAATCGGACGATTGCCTATTTTATCTGATAATCTACCCCACAGAATGAGCATCAGCATATGTGCCCCTGCACGCAGGCTGTTATAAAAAGTTACCCAACTTACATCCAGGTTTAGCGTATCTAGTAAGTAGAGATTAAAAAACGGGGCACTCAGGTTAACAGCAAATGTCCATGAGCCGAAATAAAGCAGAAACACCAAAAAATTAGAGTTTTTCCAAATACTGCTATCTATGTTGTTTTGGGGAGTTGGTATTTGCGGCAGACAGATGGCTTCAGATATCTCACCAGGTTCATTTAGTGTCGAGTCTGACTTAATTTCACTGGTTTGAGATGAGTTAGCATAATAAGTATTTTGTAATTGGGGATTGATATCTACCTGAAAATATTGACACCCCAAACTCACAATTCCAAAGATAATGCCTAAGAACAAAATCACCCCATAACCTTGGATACTTCCCCCATACCAATGGGATACAGCTAGACCAGCTATTGGCAAACTGACCAATTCGGTTAAGTTGGCAATACTATTTCGTAAGCCGAAATATCTTCCTCGTAATTGACGTGGGACTAACATTGCTATCCAACTCAACCACGATGCGGCTCCTAGTCCTCCTAAAAAATGGCTGCATACGAGAATCAAAAGCGACAATATCACTAATTGGTTGGAATTAAGCCCTCCCCAACTAAAGCTAACAATGCCAATTACTAAAATCAACCACAGTAGCCGAGCAATCCCATGAGTGCGAAGGGAGTAATGAAAGCGGCTAGTGCTGCGTTCAGACAAATAAGCACCCATCGGCTGAAAGAGATTCACCAACATGGGGATAGAACTCACCATGCCAAATACCATCGGCGTGGCATCTAACTCTACCAAAAAATTCCCTAGTAAAATTCCGCCAGTACCAACAGAAAAAACTGCTGCGAAAACACCATCCACAGTAGAAGCTCTCAAACTACTGCGAATAGCATCTTTAGAAATACGAGGGCTAAGTGTTGAGGCTGGAGAGAGGGTTGTTGATGGTGAGGCAATTTGAGCAATTTCTATAGGAAGAGGCGCACCTATTTCAACCTGATAAGAATCCATAAATCTAGCATTTAAGAAAATGATAGCAAAGCATCTATCTAAAATTAAATAGGGCTTAGGCATTAACTACAAAATGTAGGGCAATGTATAAATTACCCCTACGGCACAAGTCTATTTCCCACTAAAGAATGATTAATAAAAAGCTGAAACCAAGTATTTACGTTGATACACAACATAAATTTGATTAAGATAGAGCAACATTTTTGAGAATGGTCATCGGCCCTTGGGCTTTGAGAATCTCCATTTCGGCTGCGTTTCGCACTAGCAAAGTACCAGCGAATCCTAATGAATTCACAGAAATAGACTGAAAATGCTCCTGCGATCGCGGTACGATTAACATCCATTCTCGTGTCGCTAGTAAATTGTAAGCACCCAATTGCCTTGCATCTAAACCCACAGCCCCTAGCAAAGTGCGATAAATTTCTAGTGTTGCTTGGGCTGCTGTCAATGGCGACTCCATCCAATCAGGATTTAGTGGCGCAAAAGCGTGTATAAAAGGAAGCTTTGTTAAAGTTGCCTTCGAGTCCTGAAATTGTGTTGCCCTGAGTAGAGGTTCAATAGGTATCTGTGGCCCTGAAGGTACAAGTGGTAGTGGCACTAATTGTAAGTGTTTGTGTCGCTGACTAGCACCTGCATTTTTGCCACTGTTGTAAAATGCTAAACCATAAAAATCAGCCAAACACGCCCACATAGCGGCAAAATCTTCCAGAGTCAGCAAACTTTCCTGTTCCTCGAAGGCACGGGTGATGATTAGCAGATGGCGATCGACAACATTATATTTATTTAAAATACATACATGAGTATCAGAGATATCCGCCACAAATAAATCCTCTTCATAAGGCAAAAAAGGATTAAACTCTTGACCAGAGATAGCAGATTTTTTTTCCTGTTTCTCCTTAGCTGCTTTTTTGCGATTCAGATTAGACAAAATCCGCACCAAAAAGCGCACGCCATCCTGTTCGATAAATTCAAATTCTGTCGGAATCGACAGTAACGCCCCGCATTGCAAAGCATATTCAGTTCGTTCTTTAACACTTGTCCATAAAGTGCCAGATTTCAGTAATATTTTCCCCTGTGGCATTTTCATTCCTTCACACATGGTATAAAACACGCAGTCAACTTAACGTAAAACTGTTGGTTAGAAACCGCTCTGGCTCTAAGTTGACAAGCATGACAACTGTGTAACCTTACGAATGAGTATATTCCAATAAGGTTTAGTAAAATACCAAAGCTTTCACAACAACGCAATACCTCTGCAACAAAACTGTCACAAATCATATCTACATTAGTAATACATCTAAATATCCTTCCAGACAGCAATGCAAAACCAATCTCGTGATGGAGAACACCCATCAAATAGCATTTTATCCAACACTGCTGACACCAAATACCATAATCAAGCACCCTGGAAAAAGGCTGCCGCCTCTCTATCGCTGGTGCTGCTGGGATCAGGTATGACTTTGGCAGGTGGTTACATGGCTGGACATTCTCAGCAGGTGTCTGAGACTGCATCTAATTTGGGAGTGAGTCGCGTAAATGCTGCTCCTCCAGTATCAGCTGCCACAGATCCTAACTTTGTCACCCAAGTTGTACAAAAGGTCGGGCCAGCAGTAGTGCGGATTAATTCTTCCCGAACAGTAAAAAGCCGGATACCAGATGAATTTAACGATCCGTTTTTTCGCCGCTTTTTTGGTTCCCAACTGCCACAATCACAAGAAAGGGTAGAACGGGGTACTGGTTCAGGTTTTATCATCAGTGCCGATGGTCGGATTCTCACTAACGCTCATGTGGTAGATGGTGCTGATACGGTGACAGTCACGCTCAAGGATGGGCGCACCTTGGAAGGTAAAGTGTTAGGAAAAGATGAATTAACCGATGTCGCTGTTGTCAAGATTCAAGCAAACAATCTACCTTCAGTAGCCATAGGTAACTCAGATCAACTGCAACCGGGAGAATGGGCGATCGCGATCGGCAACCCCCTTGGACTAGATAATACAGTAACAACCGGAATCATCAGTGCTACCGGACGCAGCAGCAATCTAATCGGCGCTGCCGATAAGCGAGTAGAGTATATTCAAACTGATGCAGCCATTAACCCCGGTAACTCCGGCGGCCCCCTGCTAAATTCCCGTGGTCAAGTAATTGCCATGAATACAGCTATAATCCAAGGGGCACAAGGATTAGGCTTTGCTATTCCCATCAACACAGCACAACGCATTTCCAGTCAAATAATAGCTACAGGCAAAGTAGAACATCCTTACCTGGGAATTCAAATGGTGGGGTTAACACCTCAGATAAAACAAAATATCAACTCAGATCCCAATAGTGGTTTGAGTGTAGATGAAGATAAAGGTGTATTAGTTGTAAAAGTTATGCCAAATTCACCAGCTGCTAAAGCAGGAATACGTGCTGGTGATGTTATCCAAAAGCTTGGTGGGCAAGCAGTCACAGATGCCAACAGTGTCCAAAAGGTAGTAGAAAATAGCCAAATTGGGGGGGATTTGCGCTTAGAATTACGTCGCAATGGACAGAATCTTAATGTCGCTGTGCAACCTGGTGCTTTCCCCACCGCACCAGTACAATAAAAGTTTTGCTATTGAGTCAAAGTGAATTTTTTGGGATGGGCAAAATACCCATCCTTTTTTTTTAGATGGCAAAGATAAGGTGGGCACTACCACTATCTAAAAATAGTTTTTTTTAAAAGCAGAGTTATTTTTATATTTTTTATCCATGACATTAGTCATGGTTTAACTAATTACCTTTTTCACTATTTTATATCTATTTTCAGTCCTATTATTTACTTGTCAAAGAGATTAAGATTTTGCGAAAAATTAATCTCTTTGATGTCTACATCATAGAAGGAAAGTTTGCGAATGAGTATTAAAAGAATGCTTGCTAGTGCAGCACTGATTTTACCAATTGCTGTTACCTTTATTCCTTCCCAAGCCGATGCTCAGGCTAGATGGTCAGTTAGGCGGCCAGTTCCAGTTAGAGTAATCAGAAGACCATCGCCAGTTAGGGTTTATACCCCTGCTCAAGCGAGAAGAAGGATACTTATTCCTGGACGTTGGATGCAGACAAATCGTGGTCGTCGATGGATACCTGCTCACTATGTATATAGAAGATAAAAAGACCTACAAATGCAAAAAACATTGACCATCAATATTGATTGCAGAGTTGTTTTTTCATAGATTTAGTTAGTGTTTAAAAATCCCCTTTAGAAATATTTTAAAGGGGTTTATTTCATGCTTACAATAAATAGGTAGTTGACATCCTCACCGCCGTATTCGCCCTTGGCGTTCCCGTTGGCGCAGCCTCTCCAAGAGTTGGGTATGCACTCTTAAGAAGGAGTAATAAGTAATAAGTAATGAGTAAATACCCATTTTTCATCCACTCATTACTCATTTATTTATGCCCAGCAAGAAGTTGAACTGAATTTTAAGCTAGAGCTACTGCTGGTTGCTGCCAGCGCCCTACCGCCTTACCAATGACTGCTAATTCTTGCATTAATTTATCAAAACGGTCTGGTGTTACAGATTGGGGGCCGTCGGATAAAGCTTTGGCAGGGTTGGGATGAACCTCTATCATCAGAGAATCTGTGCCAGCTGCGATCGCAGCCATTGCCATTGAAGGCACAAACTCAGACCAACCTACGCCGTGGCTGGGGTCAATCATAATTGGCAGGTGAGTCAGTTTCCGCAACACTGGCACTACCGATAAATCCAGCGTATTTCGCGTATATTGGCGGTCAAAGGTGCGTATTCCCCTTTCACACAAAATTACATTGGGATTGCCAGATGCCAAAACATACTCGGCTGCCATCAACCAATCTTCAATAGTAGCCGCCATTCCCCGCTTCAAGAGAACTGGTTTCGGCTGCGCTCCCACTTTTTTGAGCAAGGAGAAATTCTGCATATTTCTTGCTCCTACCTGAATCACGTCAGCAACTTCGACAATTTTATCCAGGTCAGCCGCATCCATCACTTCTGTAATAATACCTAGTCCACTGACTTCCCGCGCCTTTGCTAATAAATCCAAAGCACTCTCGCCGTGTCCTTGGAAGGCGTAAGGTGAAGTTCGGGGTTTATATGCCCCTCCGCGCAAAAATTTTGCTCCAGCCGTCTTGACGCGCCGTGCCGTCTCTACAATCATTTCTTCATTTTCTACTGAGCAGGGGCCGGCAACGACTACCAAAGGCTGATGTTCACCAAATACCACTGCTCCATTAGGAGTATTAACTACCACTTCCGAAGCCTCGCCGTGACGGTATTGGCGACTGGCTCGTTTGTAAGGCTGCTCTACCCGTAACACCTGCTCAATCCAGGGGCTAAGTTCCTGAATTTGTAATGGATCTAAACTGGCAGTTTCACCGACAAGACCAATAACTACTTTATGTTGACCAACAATTTTTTCTGGAGTTAGCCCCCAGCTAGTTAATTCCTCATCAATGCGGTTTATTTCCGCTTCTGGGGAACCAGTTTTCATTACTATAATCATGTGAAAGTTCCTGATTAATTGAGTAAAATTTTTTGTAAATGGGCTAACTTTATTGTTGCCTATTGCCCTAATTACGAATAGTTAAAAACAAAATTTATTTACAAAATAAATAGACAAAATTATAGCGCTCAGTCAGTAGTTTTACTACTGGGTAGCTGGATGTAGGTATAAAAAAATTATATAATTTTAATTAGCAATGTTGAAGTTATAAAATTTCAACTTCAACATTCACTTCTTTTTTTACCCAATACCGCAGTTACTTAATACCTGAGCGCCGTTAATTATGAGTTTTTTTGCCGAGTTTCGCGCCAAGCTGCCACCATTCGTCCCCAATTGGTGTTGAACTCACCCACACCTAGCAAACTTCCGACTCTTTCTTCATCCCAAGAGGCAGAGAGAACGCCATAAGTTATGCCTAAGACCCCCAAACCAAATAGCCCCATGTTCACCAATAACACGGCGATGGGAGCTAGTTGGATGTCGGAGTAGATAGCAAGCAGATAGCTAACAACTAGGACACTAATGCCCAAAGCTGTTGGTACGCCACAGAAACCAGCTACCCGTCGGATCATCCTCTGGCTGACTACTTGAGGAATAGCCATCTCTTGTTTGGTGTAAGTCAGTTTTTTATCAGCCTGTTTGCCAGATTCTTGTGGCTGTGCTGCTGGTTTACTTTGAGTTTTTGCGGGTTTTTGGCGCTTTTTGTTTGGTTCAAAGGGCAAGCGACTGCGTTCAGATTCTTCAGCAGACATAAGCGTTAGTCCCTATCCACGAATACCGAGGCGAGCGATCAAAGCTTGATACTTTTCCCGGCTTTCCTGCGATATGTAGGCTAGAAGACGTTTACGCTGACCAATTAGCTTCAACAGTCCCCGTCGAGAAGAATGGTCTTTTTTATTTGCCTGGAGATGTTCGCTGAGGCGGTTAATGCGCTCAGTTAGCATGGCAACTTGGACATCAGCCGAACCAGTGTCGGTTTCGTGAACTTGGTAATTGGAAATGATTTCTTGTTTCCGCAGTTGCGTCAGGGCCATGATTGATTCAATTGCTAGTTTTTCTAAATGTATGCAGCAGTCTCCTATAATATCACAGCCCTTAAGCTGGATGTCGAATCATCTTTGCTGCTATGTCTGGCACTCTAAGAGACTAAGTAAGTCTAGAGACATCCAGTATTTTCTTCATATAGAGGCTGAATAAGGTAATTTTAAATGGTAGCTTCCGTGTCGATATTTGAAGGTTTGTCTGGATTGGTAAACCATTTGTCCTGGCATTTCTTCCAGTTGTTTTTTACGCCAGACAGCAGAAACGTTATTTCAACCCAAATACAAAACTTTCGGTTAGGAGGAAAGGATTTAAATTCACCTTTCCCCCTTGCCCTTTAACCTTTTCCTAGATTGGACTTGTGTTCACCAAGTCTTTTAAAAGGTGAAAGTTGTTCTCAGAGTACCGATAATTGCATCGTCGTTAGCGCTGCTTTGTCCAGGAGAGGTCAACCAGATGACACCAGGGGTAATTGAGATGTTATCTGACACGCGATACTTGTAGAAGCCTTCAAAGTGATAAGGGATATCATTACCAACAAAACCTGGTCGGTTAAACGAATATGGTTCTGCACCAGCAAAAATACCTAAAACGTTACCTTTTTTACCGAAGTCAGGTAACGCTACCCCAAGACCATAGCTCCAAGCTTCATAATCATCACCAGCACCAAAGCCTGAGATATCGTGGTAAGAAATGAAGCCACTAATTGAAAGTTTGTCGCTGGGTCTGAAGGCTGCTTCTATACCGTAAGAATTACTAGAAGATGCGCTTAGGGTACTTAGGGTGTTAGCTTGATCAGTACCTACGACGCGGTTAGCACTACCCAAACCACCACCTAGATCAAATAAATTCCCGCCTCCAGCACCATGATATCCGTGAACGTAGGTCGCAGCGATCGCCAAGCGATCGCCAACACTAAAGTTCAACTGTCCAAGAGCCGCATAGTTACCCTCCAACAAACCTTGATTGGCTCCAGGATTGTTAGCATTTGAGGCCAAGTAACCAACAGTCAATGAACTTGGTTTGAAAAAGCTGCCACCGCTACTAAAAGGTATAGTCAATGCAGCACCGGCACCACCACCAATCCGATAGATGGGACTTTCAGAAGCAAAGCTAGACAAAGCACCATTACCACCATCAAAGTCCTCAAAGTAAGGATTATTAGTGGCAACATAATCGCTATGAATACCTCCAGTAGCCGCAAAGTAAGCTTCAACTGGGCCTATGGGTACGTAATATGCTAACCAGTCTATATTGACACTGTTGTTAACACTGCTACCGATTTGAAAAGTTTGTGTACCTTCAGCAGTATTGATAGGAACACCAGCATTATCCACTTGATTGAAGGCTAGTGCATTACCGGCTGCAAGACGGGTGTGTAAAACGTCTTTACCTGTGAAGCTGGTTTGCAGGTCTAAACGTACCCTATCTTGGAAAACAGTATTATTAGCATCGCCAGTGTTGCCACCAAAAATATCACTAACAGCAAAAATAGCTTCACCCACAAGCTTGGTTGTAGTAGAAAACTGATTTGCTTCTAGTTCAGCAGTTCGTGCTTCTACAGCATCAACTCGACCACGCAAAGTTGCTAGTTCTGCCGAGAATTCTTCTTGCAAACGTTGGAGAGTCGCCAAATCTTGTTTTGTCACCAAGTCAGCAGTTGCTGTCGCAATCAGTTCATTAACCCGATCTAAACAAGCATTCAAACCTGCGGCAAATTCATAACGAGTCAGTGCCCGATTGCCACGATAGGTAGAATTTGGGTATCCAGCAATACAACCGTAGCGTTCAACTAGGGATTGTAAAGCTTGGAACGCCCAGTCAGTCGGCTGTACATCAGAAAACTGAGAAACTGATGTGACTTGAGACAGTGAATTTTGGTTCTTACCCTCGGTGCTATAGCGGTTAACCTCTTCTAAAACCTTATTATCATCAGTCTTTTGGGCAACCAATAGCTGATTAACTTTTGGTTGCTCTGTTTGAATAAATGTTGAAGCATCAGAAGACATTGGTGCTTCTGTCTGAGCGGTTTTTGCCTTTATATCTTCAGAGGAGCCTGCTACTTCAGTAGCTATAGCCCTAGCGGAAACCAACACCGTCACTCCCAAAACTACTGGACTTAGTACCAGAGTTTTCCACAATAGATGAGACATTCTTTATTTTCCTTTCCTAAAAAATACCCGAAATCAATGGGTTAAAGAAAAAGATAACAAGCAGTTATTCTACTTCTTTGAAATCTTATCAGATTGCTGTTATCTAAGCTATATCTGACAAAAGTTTTAGGGATGAAGAATCGTAAAGACTTATTTGTACCTTGTTTGCCAGATTAAGAGATTATGATTGAATTTAGCTCAGTTTTTCGCCATTTCTGGACTTTAGCTTCTTATTCTTGACTCTGATTTGCGGTAAATCCTTTTTATCTTTGTAAAAGTAACAAATTTCAACTAGAGTTGGCCATATTTCTAAAGAACCGTGAAATTGGCTAATAACATCATCAATAATTCTGGAAACGTTTTGCTGAAAAAAGTCGGGTTCAAACCCATAGAATACTCTCGATAAGTTTTCAGCAAACAATTGGAGAGACTGCTTACGTTCTTCGTTCTGGGCAGATATTGAGGCTTTCACTACCTGGCTGTGAATGGCAGAGATTTTTTCCAGAATTTCCTCAGAGTCTTGCAATGTAACCTCACCAGAGTAATCAAACTTGATTCCCAGGTCGTCAAGATGATAAACACTGCTCTTAATCTTCTTTTTCAGCAGGCTACATATTTCCTCATTAAAGAGTTCACTAGCAAGAGGATTACGCATATAATTATTTCTAATATGGTTCTGGACAGCATCAACGTGGGCAGCTGCAATACCCTCTTGCTGTATCCAAATCCTGTAGATATAATCTTCAAATCTGAGCCGAGTGGGAAAAAAAGGTGGTAAACCTAGCTGATTATCATATCCAGCAACTCCACAATCCATTCTCCAGTTTTTGTTGGTGATAACAGGTCGAAAATTAGTCAGAATATAAAAATCATTCAGGTCATTGGGACTGATTTGATTTTCATCATTGAGATACATGTGAATAAAATCAAGTGTATCGATATCATTAGTTCCTGTGCGAAAAGTCTGGGCAATCTTGACGATCGCATTATTTAAGACTCTTCCCTGTTGTAATACGAGGCTGTTTTCTCGAAAGTAGCCTTTGGTTGTGTTGGTTTCTAAATCCATTGCTGTATCAACAACCAATTCTCCAGCCTCGAAGTTTTCTGGTACCTGGCTGGCTTTTTTACCTAGAACATCACTAAAAGCCGTGAGTAAGTCAAAAGATTTATGAACAAAGCCGCCTTGTTGAGTAGACTTGATCAGTTTACCTCGACATATTTCATCACCTGATAAAGACTCTGGGCTAGTTTCAATCAATGCATCTGGTCGCATATCGTCATCTGCACTGACCATTAAATGACCAAGAGTATACATTAAAGTAAAGTTACGATTCCCCCCATAGCTAGGGCGAAATAAGTTTTTGACAAGTGATTCTAGCTTGCGATCGCGCAGTCTTTCATTTAAAAATGTAATAAATTGCTCTTTCTGTTGGGGGCCAACATAATACACATCATTGACTGTCTTAGTCTGCTCTAAGAGTGGGTAATATTTCTCGTGGTTAGCAATACTGGAATCATCAAAGACGATAATTTTTACAGCATGACCATTTGCCCAGAAATTCTCATCATACTTTTCGATGGTCTGTGCTACATCTCTCAATCGATGAGTGGGAATAACAAATATCGTCTCTTTTGCTTTCATAAAATGTGTTTAGGGTTTTCAAATTAAGTTTGATAATTTCAAACTCTGTTTAAATGTTCTCAGCTTACCAATGACTGCATTGCTGTCGTTGCACATTATGATTATTCAAGGGATATGTCGCTACCGATTCCCAGCTTATTTTTACTACTTTCCAACTTTTCCCAGAGTGCCTCAATTTTACCGAAAGCTTCTTCTGTAGATAGTTTTCCACCAGTTTCTAAACTAGTTATGTAGCTAACTCTTTGAGCAAATTCTTGGAGGTTCGCATTAAATACTAGGTTCTCTGGCTTAACTTGACCGTAGTAGTGACTACGAGGGCAGAGAAAGCTATTTGTATCTTGATAATTTAGTTGTGCCATTAATTTACTTCTGACTAATACCAATTAACCGGGAGATTTCTCCAGAAAAATGGTCTTAAACTTATTATTTTGGTGGAAAAATAATTGATATAAAACCTGTCTTGTTTAGATGTGACGAATAAGTAGTTTCCGCCCAGCCTAACCAACTTTTATGGGTATTCACGGCGGGATTGCCTTGATATTCTGCGATCGCAGTTGTGCTAATTAAGATTCCACAAATGGGGCATACCATCCAGAACAGACTCACCTATTTAGGAACGTAGTCAGAGCAATTCAGCGCTTCTTTAGTTAGAGCAGTGGCAGGATTGACTGCACACTTTAGATAAAAGTTGTTGTTAAAAAAATGGCAGCTTTTACAGGGATGTTGCTCTACATATTTGATGCTTACTATTTCGTCTTTATCTTGCACCGCATTTTCTGGGGGATCTTCTAGTGCTTTGCAGACAGATGAAACGAGATAAACGACAATTGCCCAAACAATCATGAAGGAGATATGAGCCAAAAACACCGCTACAAAAGGAATATCTCCTTCATGGGGTTTTGTATCATTATGTGTTGTATTTGCCAGGTTTGCTTCCATCAAGCTAGACTGATAAACAGTTTTTTCGGCTGATATATAAACTTGGAAAAGCCCCAAAATATACATATTAAAAACAAGAAAATTAGTTAGAATCCGATTCAGTAAATGTCAGCTAAATAAACCTTTTTAGAGCAAAAACCGTTAATTTTGCCATTAATTTAAGTTGTAATCTTAGCACCTAAGTTTTTAATCATCTTTGGGTCAGAGGCATGACAATAGAAGAAGTAAATATTCATCTAGCTAATAATATGTGGAGTTGAGATTGTTTGGTATATCTGAGTCATCTGAATTAACAGATTGTTGACCTATCGTCCGAGTTTCTAACAAGCAACTATTGATTGAATAGTAAACAGAATGAATTTTCTTAAGTGTTACCTTGAGAGCAGGAATCATCATCGGATTAGTTGCTATTGCTAAAATGTAGTCTCCAGCAAAAACAGGATAATTATCTGTTACTGAAAGGACTCGATCATCTCTTAAGATTCCTAAAAAAGCGCATTGTTTGGGTAACTGAATTTCAGTTAAGGGAATGCCGCAATAAACGCTATTAGCTTGGATTAAAACACCAAACAAGCTTGGTTCTAAAGTTTTTTTGTATTGAACACAAAATATTTTTTAACTCTAATATTATTGTGCAATATTTCACACAAAAAATATTTTCTTTTAGATATATTTTGCAGGTATATAGAATGGATTAGATACTTTTAAATAGATATATATTTAGAGATATAGTCTTACTTAATTAATCAAAAAAAACTAGATCCCCGACGACTTTTACGAAGTCGGGGATCTGAGCATTAGATAATAATTCTGAATAGTATAAACACGAAATTTCGCGTCTATACTATACTATTTTCCCTTAATCTGATCCAGAGCTAAGTTCAGCTTCAACACATTAACTCCAGGTTCGCCAAAGATGCCGAGAAAGCGACCATCGGTGTTTTGGGCAATCAAAGTTTCCAGTTGGTTGGGCAGAAATCCTCTTGCTTTGGCTACTCGTGAAATTTGCGCGATCGCAGCTTCGGGGGTAATGTGGGGGTCAAGACTAGAACCAGAGGTGTAAACTAAATCGCCAGTCGGCTGTACACCTGCTGTTTTCAGACGAGTGAAGTCACCTTCAACCTTTTTGCTGGGGTCGGGGTCATCTTTACCTTTGATGCGTTCGAGTAATGCGGGATTACTGGGAGCCAAGTTACTAGCGCCAGAAACCCCAGTTTTCAAAACTCCCCCATCGTCCTTTTTGGGATCGGCTGTGCTGTAACTGGTGGTACTGGGACGACTGTTAAAATAGCGATCGCTAGTAAAAGGTTGACCAATCAAAGCAGAACCAACAACTTGACCTGTGCTATTTGTCAGCAAACTACCATTTGCCTGAAACGGAAACACAATCTGCCCAATGGCAATCATCGCAAAAGGATAAATAATCGCACCGATTACCCAGAGTACTAAAGTAGAACGAATAGCTCTGCTAGCTTCACGTGCAAAACTCATTAGAATTTCTCCGGTACAAACATTACAAAAAATAGATAGATGGACAGCCCTAACGTCACCATTCCTAACAGTCCCAATCCCCAAGATTGACTGCGAGAAAGTTGTTCACCAGTAGCGGCATATACCATAGGTGCAACTACTAGGTTGAAACACATCGCCAGGAATAAATACAGTGGTAGCTTTTGTCTACGCCATTGACACCAGATTTCAGTTATTTCTTCTAATACTTGGGATGTAGCGATCGCGCGTCGGATCTGAACAGGTTTCATAGTAAATTAAGACAACGGTAAGATAATATCTATCAGTTTGATGGCAATAAAGGGAGCAACGATGCCGCCAAGACCAAAGATGAAAATGTTGCGACGTAGCAGTTGATCTGCTGTTAAAGGTAAAAACTTTACCCCTCTAAGTGCTAACGGAATGAGTGCCGGAATAATCAAGGCATTGTAAATCAGTGCCGAGACGATCGCAGATTGGGCGCTCTTTAATCCCATAATATTCAGTGCGCCGATTCCAGCCGCCGCAAAGATAGTCGGGATGATGGCAAAATACTTGGCAATATCATTGGCGATGGAGAATGTTGTCAAGGCTCCACGAGTAATTAGCAACTGTTTACCTATGGTTACTAAGTCAATTAGCTTTGTGGGGTCTGAGTCTAAGTCCACCATGTTAGCAGCTTCTTTGGCAGCTTGCGTCCCAGAGTTCATCGCCACACCCACGTTTGCTTGAGCCAAAGCAGGTGCATCATTAGTACCATCCCCAGTCATTGCCACCAGTTTACCCTGAGATTGTTCAGAGCGAATCACCTCAATTTTGTCTTCTGGAGTAGCTTCGGCAATGAAATCATCCACCCCAGCTTCTTCAGCAATTACCGAAGCGGTAATTCGATTGTCACCTGTGAGCATGATAGTCTTAACACCCATGCGGCGGAGTTGGTCAAATCGTTCCCGCAGTCCAGGTTTGACAATATCTTTGAGGTAGATGACACCATAAATTTTGTCATCTTGGCAGACAGCTAAGGGTGTACCACCTAACCGGGAAACTCGCTCATAAGCTGCATCTACATCATCAGGAATATAGCCGCCACGAGAACGGACAAATCCCTTAATGGCATCCACCGCCCCTTTGCGAATTTGTTTGCCATCGGGTAAATTCGTACCACTCATCCGGGTTTTCGCGGAAAATTCTACACCCTCGGCTTTGTCGATATTGAAATCTACCGCAGCCTGAGACTTTTCTGCCAATATCACAATTGATTTGCCTTCTGGCGTTTCATCAAACAAGCTAGCAGCTAGGGAAACTCGCGCCACATCTTCTATTGAGTGATTATCCAGGGGAATAAACTCATCAGCCATCCGATTACCCAAGGTAATCGTGCCTGTCTTATCTAGCACCAAGGTGTTGATGTCGCCACAAGCTTCTACGGCTCGACCAGAGGTAGCAATGACATTAAATTGGGCAACTCTATCCATCCCTGCAATCCCGATCGCACTGAGTAAACCACCGATAGTTGTGGGAATCAAAGCTACCAGTAGCGAGATGAGGATAGCAACGCTAGCACCCGCCCGTAAACTGTTTCCCGCTTCAGCTCCAAAGGCCGTGCTGATAAAGCTGGCAATGTAGGCAACAAATGGGGGCATTGTCGCCACCACAATCAAGAACACTTGTGTTAGCACTGCCAACAATACCGTCAAAGCAATCTCGTTGGGAGTCTTGCTGCGTTCTGCCCCTTCTACCAGGGAAATCATGCGATCAATAAAGCCTTGTCCAGGATCAGCGCTAATGCGAATTGTCAACTCATCAGAGAGTAGGCGTGTACCACCTGTTACCGAACTAGCAATATCTGTACCTGGTTGCTTCAGTACAGGGGCAGATTCTCCAGTAATTGCAGACTCATCCACCGAGCCGATGCCTTTAATTACATCTCCATCGGCGGGAATCATGTTGTTTGCACTGACTTTTACCAAATCGCCCCGTCGCAGTTCCGTAGAATTGACTTGTTGTATAGAACCATCAGGGAGGATTTTGTTAGCGATCGTGTCTGATCGCGTCGATCGCAGTGAATCAGCCTGTGCTTTACCACGTCCTTCAGCTACAGCTTCGGCAAAGTTGGCAAAAACGAGTGTGAAAAAGAGAATAAAGGTAATTAACCCGTTTAATAAGCGTTGTTGATTAATATCTGCCTGAATTGTGCCAAACAAATTTGGGTTAAGGCTAACAAGAAAGGTGACAATTGTCCCCACCCAAACAACAAACATAACTGGGTTTTTGACAGTAATTCGCGGATCGAGCTTGATAAATGACTCACGAATTGCTCTTTGGTAAAGTCCCCGCATATTTGTTTTAGGGGTGTGCTTGCGCGAGTCACGAGTTCCAGATGGAATACGAGTCGAAGGAGAATCAGTAGTAATTGGCATATATTAAATTTTGGGAATGGGGGATTGGGAATGGGGCATTGGGAATGAGGGGTTGTACCTCACTCCCCACTCCCTAGCCGATGCCTTTAGCGATAAAAAAGGCTTCACCGATTGGGCCTAATGCCAGTACTGGGAAAAATGTAAGTGCGCCCAGAATTAAAATTACGCCTGCGGTAACGCCTGTAAATAGTCCAGTATCGGTTCGCAATGTACCAGTAGTGTAAGGAACAGCTTGCTTGCGAGACATACTATCGGCTAAAAACAGCAAACCTAAAATTGGGATATAACGTCCAGCCAGTAAACTGAAGCAGGTACTCAAGTTCCACCACAGAGCAGTTACAGTGGTTTTTGCACCATTAGCGATCGCTAATGGTGAAGGTTGTGAATCTCCCAAACCTTCAAACCCAGAACCGTTGTTAGCAGCAGCTGAGGCGTATTCGTAGATGACTTGAGCAAAGCCGTGGAATCCGGGATTGCTAATTCCTGATAGTTGGTTAGCAAATGCTAGGGTGATACCTGCGGGAATCATAATGGCGATCGGGTGAACCAGCAAAAGCAAGAAACTAGCAAGCACGACTTCACGTTTCTCAATCTTGCGTCCTAGAAATTCTGGTGTACGTCCCACCATTAATCCTGTGGCAAATACTGCCAGGATCAAGTAAGTAAATAAGTAAGCGGTTCCTGTACCCTGTCCACCCCAGATAATTTGCAGGAACATATTGGAAAGGGTAATGAAACCGCCGTTGGGCATAAAGGAGTCGTGTAAACTGTTGACAGCACCAGTCATCGTCCCCGTTGTAACTGTTGCGAACAAGGCAGATTGTGCCCAACCAAACCGCACTTCTTTACCCTCCAGGTTCGGTTGCGAACTTCCCAAAAGTGCATTCACAGCCGGGTTGCCGTTGTATTCTCCAATGGCATTGATAACAACAAATACCATGAAAAGCACACTAATCATGCCATATACTAACCAGGCTTGCTTGGTATTATTAGCAAATAAACCGTAGGTGTAAATCAGGGATGTGGGGATTGAAATCATCGCCACAATTTGAATCAAATTAGAAAATCCGTTGGGATTTTCAAAGGGGTGTGCTGAGTTGATGGCGAAAAAGCCACCGCCGTTTTCCCCTAATTGCTTGATAATTTCAAAATGGGCAACAGGGCCACGAGCGATCGCCTGACTAATATTTGGATCTTCCAAGGTAGGGAATACAACTGCACCCGCCAATGTTTCTGGAACACCAGCAGCTATCAACACAATCCCACCCACAACACAAATAGGCAGCAAAATTCGGGTAATCGAGCGAATTAGGTCTACATAAAAGTTGCCTAACGATCTCCCAGTCAATCCTCGAATAAAAGCAATTCCTACCGCTAAACCAGTTGCAGCAGAGGTAAACATGTGATAGCCAAGTCCCCACATTTGGCTACCATAGCTCATGTAGGTTTCACCAGAATAGTGTTGCTGGTTGGTATTAGTAATAAAAGAAATAGTAGTATGCAGCGCTGTATCCCAAGTTGGGGCATTTATCCCTGTGGGATTAAGGGGCAACCATCCTTGATTCATGATTATCAAGAAAATCAGCAACGCCATTGCTACGTTGCTATATAGAATTGCCCGCCCATACTGCCAGCCCGTCATATTTTCTTTGGCTTTAACACCAACTAAAGCGTAAAGTACTCGCTCAATCGGATTCAAAATTGGGTCGAAAAAAGTACTTTGCTCTAGGTATACACGCGCCATATAGCGCCCAAAAAACGGAGTAATCGCTACAATAACTAACAGCGTTAATACAATTTGAATCCATCTTTCTAGCATTGGAATATTTTAACTCCGATATGAATAAATTTTAGATAAATATCAGATATTTCCTGATTAATAATCAGAAAAATAATGAATTATCTTGACATTATTAACTAACCTATAGCGATGTCTTTACTCAATTAAGTATCAAGCTTTTTGTTAGAGAATACAAGGTATAAATTAATATTTAAACTAGCTAATATAAGAAATATACTTGTCTATATAGACAAGTGTATTCAGAGCGTTTACATCGATATATATCTGCAAATATAGAAAGACAGTAAAAAGTTAGATACCCGACTTCTTAAAGGATGCTGTTGGCGAATAGGGGGTCTTACCCCTCAAAAGCAATGCAGTTTGAGAATAACAGAGCAATAAGTTAACAAACCTAAAAAGGAGCGCTATAATAGCGCTCCTTTTTGAGCATGAAAATTAAAGACCAAAGCACAAATAAGTGTACCTGGACAAAACTGTTGCTGGAAAACCGCTTTAAAATTCAAGCAAAATGAACACTTAATTTGGCAAAATGACTAGTACGAGTTCGAGCTTTAGGAATATAATTTGACCAAGCAAAAAACCGGGTTAAATTAATAGCACAAGCGGTAGCAATGTGTTGTAAATGTGTTTTGACCAGTCCATAATATCGCGCGCGTCGCAAGTCATTTCCTGATTAATAATCAGAAAAATAATGAATTATCTTGACATTATTAACTAACCTATAGCGATGTCTTTACTCAATTAAGTATCAAGCTTTTT
>NZ_JBALEQ010000001.1:0-41051 GCF_036917775.1 Nostoc sp. | reverse complement strand
TCGATTCATCGGTTCAAACTGCTAAAATACTTACTATGTATACATTTTATCAGTTTTAAGCTCCGGTTTTTTCTGAGTTTGTGAGAAATCCGGGTCAAAGCGGGGGCAAAATCCCTGGAGTCCCGCCAAAACTTTAAAACCCTTGTGATGTCTTAATTTCAGAGACTAGTGTGCCAATTGATTTAGTTTTTTGATGCGAGACGAAAGAAGCTTTTTAAGGGATATGCCAAATTTATATCTGAAAAGCTTTATTTGCAAGGGGTCTAGACGGCAAGGGTTTCAACCACCATTCCGGCTAGGGGTGGGTTGAAAGACTTCTGGCTACGGTTGGCGGAGACACCCTGTTCTGAGAGTTTCAACCACCATTCCGGCTAGGGGTGGGTTGAAAGGAAATTTTTGTTGTTACTACGTGAGATATTTGTTTCAATTAGGAGGGTTGAAAGGCGCACTTCGTTCGGGAATATTCTGAACTTTTTAGCATATTCTACAAGTGTAGTGGAATCAACTCCACCACATCACAGTTGCGACATTAATTTGCGAAACTCAGTATAATTAAATTGACTCTAAAAAACAGTCAAAGCGACACTAATTTGCAAAAAACGACATTAATTTGCGAATTGCGACATATAATTTGCGAATGTACAACAAAAAAATCGGGATGACTGGATTCGAACCAGCGGCCCCTTCGTCCCGAACGAAGTGCGCTACCAAGCTGCGCCACATCCCGCCATAAAAATGGCATTGTAAATTAAGAATATCACAACCCGTGCCAAATGACAGAATTACATCTATATATATGAATATATGATCGCTTCACCCAAGGCTTTATATATGATCGCTTCACCCAAGGCTTTGCTTGCTACGATTAAATTTGTATAACTCTAGTGGTAAAAGCGGATTGTGACTGTAAAACCAGACTGGTTGCGGGTAAAAGCACCTCAGCGTGAGCGCATCGGTAACGTTAAAGACATTTTGCGGGATTTATCCCTCAATACAGTTTGTGAGGAAGCATCCTGTCCAAATATTGGCGAATGCTTCAATGCCGGTACTGCTACGTTTTTGATTATGGGCCCGGCTTGTACACGCGCTTGTCCCTACTGCGATATTGATTTTGAGAAAAAACCCAAACCACTAGACCCCACAGAACCTGCACGATTAGCGGAAGCTGTTCGCCGTCTGAACCTTAATCATGTAGTAATCACTTCTGTAAATCGAGATGACTTGTTTGATGGTGGTGCATCTCAGTTTGTAGCGTGTATTGATGCGGTTCACTCTGTTTCACCCAACACCACAATTGAGGTGCTAATTCCTGACTTGTGCGGTAATTGGAATGCTTTAGAGTTGATTCTACAAGCAGCGCCAGAGGTATTAAACCACAATACCGAAACTGTTCCACGACTGTATCGCCGGGTGCGTCCCCAAGGAAACTACGATCGCACATTAGAATTATTGCAACGCACTCGCCAAGTTTCTCCTAACACATACACTAAATCCGGTATCATGGTTGGACTCGGTGAAACTGATGCCGAAATTCGCCAGGTCATGCAAGACTTGCGAACTGTAGATTGCGACATTTTGACAATTGGGCAATACCTCCAACCCAGTCAAAAACATTTACAAGTAAATGAATTTATCAATCCAGAACAATTCGCTGCTTGGAAGGCATTCGGCGAAGAAATTGGGTTTTTACAAATTGTTTCTTCTCCATTGACAAGAAGCTCATATCATGCAGAACAAGTTAGAGAATTAATGGAACGTTATCCTCGAAGCTAATTTTAGATTTTAGATTTTAGATTGCTAAGAGAATCGGGTGATTGGGTGATGGGGAGAATGGTGATTAATGACTAATTCAAAATCTGTAGCAATTCTGGGTGCGGGTGCTTGGGGTGCATCTCTGGCAAATCTCGCCGCAGCGAATGGTCATCAGGTACGCGTGTGGTCGCGTCAAGGTTCCCAAACTCTCCAAACAGTGTTAGAAGATGCCCAAATAATCCTATCTGCTATCTCAATGATTGGTGTGAGAGATGTTGCTTCCCAAGTCCAATCTTTCCCCCTTTCTCCAGAGACGATTTTTGTGACGGCGACCAAAGGCTTAGATCCCCAAACCACTTGCACGCCGTCACAAATCTGGCAAACAGTATTCCCTAACCATGCAGTGGTTGTTTTGTCTGGGCCTAATTTATCTAAAGAAATTCAACTAGAGTTACCAGCAGCAACAGTGGTAGCCAGTAATATTCCCACAGATGCGGAAGTAGTGCAGTTAGTATTTTCTTCTCATCGTTTCCGGGTATATACCAATCCTGACCCCTTGGGGGTGGAACTGGGGGGAACGCTAAAAAATGTGATTGCGATCGCAGCTGGTGTGTGCGATGGTTTACATCTAGGAACCAATGCCAAAGCTGCTTTAGTCACCCGTGGACTTACAGAAATGGTTCGCATCGGTAACGACTGGGGTGCAAAGACGGAAACATTTTATGGATTATCGGGTCTTGGAGACTTGTTAGCAACCTGCAATAGTCCCTTAAGCCGCAATTACCAAGTCGGCTACCAGCTAGCTGGTGGTAAGACACTTAAAGAAACTCTTGCAAATTTACAAGGAACAGCCGAAGGAGTGAACACTTGCCAGGTTTTGATGCAACGAGCCAAGCAACAAAACATTCCAGTTCCAATTACTGAGCAAGTTTATCGGTTACTTCAGGGAGAAATCACACCCCGACAAGCGCTTGATGAACTGATGCTGCGAGATATCAAGCCAGAGTACAACTACTAGCTAGTAGTCTGTCAAATCAACTTACTGGCTAAATAATTTCGTAGTAAGGACTTCTTTCGCTTGATGGACTACTAGTTAGTAGTCTGTCAAGTTTGAATTGGCACGTCAAGACTGACATACAAGACGACGCAGGAACACGGAGAGAGTATTTAATAACTTTTCTACGTTTTCTATCCCCGTATCGATAGAATTTTTGCTGTTAATACTAATCACTTCCCCGATATCTATTAGTTCTACTTATACCTGAATAATCCTGAGAAAAAATTGCTAAATCGTCAGGATATTACTTTTGTAACCATGTAAATGTGACTATGCCAATTATAAAGATGACATTCACTGAAGGATGTTTATACTGTGTTACAAAAGTTACTATCTAAAAACCATCAAGGTTGAAATGTTAACTAAGTAGTTGAAATATTGAAAGCCTAGCTGCCGATTTAAATAGCTATTGATTAAATCAAAAATTTAGCAGCCGATTAAGTCCAGTAATACTGTATCCAATAAAACCATTACAGTTAATTTCTAAAAAAATTGTAATGGAACCTTCAACTATGTTAGTTCATCGTTAATCGCGGGAACAATAGCAACAGTTGAATAGCTGACCGTAATCTAAGCTGACCGAAATCTATTGTTACCTGGAGCCATTGAGACGATCTTATGCCAGCAACATCTTTTTATGCAGACGCACCCTACAATACCAAAAAGTCCCGCCAGGCTTTGGACTCGGATCTCACGGTTGATGACAGTGAGTTATCGGTAGATGACCTACAGGAGCTAGAGATCGCTTCTGTTGATAATGCTAACTTTGCTGCTAGTAGTAACCGTCGGAGTACAGACCTAGTACGTCTATATCTTCAAGAAATTGGTCGGGTTCGCTTGTTGGGGCGCGATGAAGAAGTTTCAGAAGCTCAAAAAGTCCAACGCTACTTGCGGATGCGGATAGTACTTGCTAAGGCCGCTAAGGAAGGGGATGAAGTGATTACGCCCTATTTGAGGTTAGTTGAAGTTCAAGAACGTCTAACCTCGGAACTAGGACATCGGCCGTCTTTGGAAAGATGGGCTGCTACTGCTGATATAGTTTTATCCGATCTTAGGCCAACTTTGGCAAATGGTAAACGTCGCTGGGCAGAAATTGCCAAGTTGACTGTAGAAGAGTTGGAGCAAGTTCAGTCCCAAGGACTCCAAGCAAAAGAACACATGATTAAGGCGAATCTTCGCCTAGTTGTGTCTGTTGCTAAGAAGTATCAAAATCGTGGTTTGGAATTGTTAGATTTAGTCCAAGAAGGCACACTAGGTTTGGAGCGGGCTGTAGAAAAATTTGACCCCACTAAGGGTTATCGCTTCAGTACTTATGCTTACTGGTGGATTCGTCAGGGAATTACACGGGCGATCGCAACTTCTAGTCGCACTATCCGCCTTCCGGTTCATATTACCGAAAAGTTAAACAAAATCAAAAAGGCTCAACGCAAAATTGCTCAAGAAAAAGGTCGCACCCCAACTCTAGAGGATTTAGCAACTGAGTTAGAGATGACACCCACCCAAGTCCGAGAAGTTTTGTTACGGGTTCCTCGCTCTGTTTCTTTGGAAACCAAAGTAGGCAAGGATAAAGACACTGAGTTAGGCGAATTACTAGAAACCGACAGTGTAACCCCAGAAGAAATGTTAATGCGAGAATCTTTACAAAGAGACTTGCATCATCTTCTGTCAGATTTAACTAGCCGGGAACGCGATGTAATTTTGATGCGGTTTGGTTTGGCAGATGGTCATCCTTATTCCTTAGCAGAAATTGGCCGCGCTCTCGACTTATCCCGCGAACGAGTTCGACAAATAGAATCCAAGGCTTTGCAAAAGCTACGCCAACCTAAGCGTCGTAACCTGATCCGCGATTATTTGGAATCTCTAAGTTAGTCAATGATCAAAGTCATTTGTCATTAGTCATTTGTCATTAGAAAACTACACTTGACAAATGACTAGGGACAAAGGGCTGATTTGATCACAGATTGAAAGCCTTTTAGAGGCTTATAGCAAGTAATTTGCATTTAATTGTATAAGAGTTTCCCCAGAGCTTTGCTCAGATATCTTGAAGATGGGGATCGGTTAAACAATTCAAAATTTACTCATACAAAATTTAAAGTCAAAGGATGCAATCGTTACAAGTATCCTAACTATTAACTGTATGCAAATTAAATGCAATACAGGTTATTATTTGAATTTTGATCAAGATTTAATAAATTGTTCTTAAATATTTAATATAAATTCTCAATAGGCAATGATTGTTGCAAATTGCTCCCAAGATTTGTTATATTCTCAACTAACAAGCTTTGTTGAGAAATATTAGTATGACTGTCTACACAACTACTTCACTCAAGGCAGAACTGAACGGGCGAGGCTGGCGATTAACTCCCCAGCGCGAAACAATTTTACACATTTTTCAAGAACTTCCGCAAGGTGAACATCTAAGTGCGGAGGATCTTTATCATCGGCTAGAAACTGATGGTGAAGGGATCAGTCTGTCAACTATTTATCGGACTTTGAAGTTGATGGCCAGGATGGGAATTTTACGGGAATTAGAACTGGGTGAAGGACATAAGCATTATGAGATCAATCAGCCTTATCCTCATCATCACCATCACTTGATTTGTGTTAGATGCAACTCAACTATTGAGTTTAAAAATGATTCAATTTTAAAAATTGGATCTAAAACCGCTCAAAAAGAAGGTTTCCACCTGCTTGATTGTCAAATGACAATTCATGCAGTATGTCCCAAGTGCCAACGGGCGCTGATGCCGCTTTAGCACTTGGGTGAATAATCAGACGAACCTACTCAAATTAACCAAATAAGTGGAATTTTGAGCAGTTCGTAATTTGCTGTTACTAGAGGCTAGCAACGAGTTGGGAACTGATACTAACAACACCAAAGCGGATGTTAAAAGCGTCCGCTCTTAAGATCCTTGAGGCTGATGCCGTAGAATTCTTGGGCTTGTTTAATCGCTTTTTTGGTGTCATCTGCCATTACACCGTTCAGCTTGCCTTTATAAAAACCCCGCTCCCGTAGTCGCGTTTGGATTTCCAGGGTATTAAATTCGCTTTTTTTAGCAGTATTAACTGAGCTATATAATTTAGCTCGTGTAGTTGGGCCAGCAACGCCACTTGCTGCTAAGAAATTCGCTGCCTGGAATCTTCGTACAGCATCGGCAGTGTAGGGGCCATAGTAGCCATTTGGCTCTCCCTCTAAATATCCTGCCTGGATCAATTGTTCTTGGATAACTCTAACTGACTCGCCGCGATCGCCTACACGGAGTTTATCTCGATTGACTACCTTTTTGGGAGCCTCTTCTCCATCGCCAATGCCAATTCCTGGCAATTTACGCAATGTTGCGGGGCCAGCAATTCCATCAACGCTTAATTTGTAAGAATCTTGGAACCGCTTTACAGATTCTTCGGTAATTGGGCCAAATATTCCTGTGGCGTTCCCATAATAAAAGCCTGCGATTCTTAAGCGTTCTTGCAAGGCTCTGACATCTTCACCTTCATCACCCTTAGCAAGGTAGTTAGGATTACGGCGTTGGTTGGTGGCTGAACGAACCGAACTAGTAGTGCTAGGCTTTTTAGCTTGTGTACTGACAACAGTGGCTTTTTTTGCTTGTGTTGTCGTAGTACTGGGCTTTTTAGCTTGCCAGTTTTCTAACTTTTGCAGTGTGCTTGCTCCAACAATGCCGTCCACTGGTAAACCGGCGGCTTTTTGGAAGCGGCGCACAGCCTCTTGTGTGGATGTGTCATATACTTGGGTGACAGAAGATTTGTAAAAACCTGCTGTTCTCAACTTTTGTTGGAGATTTCTAACAGAGGGGCCTTGATCGCCTATTTCCAGTGCTATAACGCTGCTGACAGCGCCAAGAATAGACAAGGACAGAGCAAGGGGCAACATATACTTCCAAGCCCTACCAGAAAGCCGTTTCCAGTCTGGTGCAGCTGCTTTGTTAAACAAAGAACTGAGGGATACCAATTCACTGGGTGTGCTGTCTTCGTAGGCGAAAGCTAGGTGCAAATACGCAAGATTTTCCATATTTGTTTCCTACACCATTGATTTTTCTTCGATAACTGCTTCAGCTTGATGTACTAGGTTCCTCAAAGCTTCTAATGTTCCTATATTTACATCCTCCCATAAATTGCGCTTGTGTGCTTCTAATAATTTTTCAGCAATATCACGCAGAGCATAGGGGTTCTTTTCCTGAATAAATTCTGACACAACTGGATCGAGCAAGTAAGCCTCTACTATGCCTTGATACATATAATCTTCTACACATTTAGCTGTAGCGTCGTAGGCGAATAAAAAATCTACTGTCGCCGCCATTTCAAAAGCACCTTTGTAACCGTGGCGCATAACTCCGGCAATCCATTTAGGATTAACTACACGAGAACGATACACCCGTGAAATTTCTTCTTTGAGTTTGCGGACTCGTGGTTGAGCAGGTATGGAATTATCACCAAAATATGTTTGGGGGTTTTTTCCCTGTAGAGAACGCACGGCTGCGGTTAAGCCACCCTGAAATTGGTAATAATCATCAGAATCAAGTAGGTCGTGTTCGCGGTTATCTTGATTGTGCAGGACAACTTGCATCTGGGATAAGCGTTGCTTGAAAGCTTCGGTATTGGGGATTGGGAATTGGGAATTGGGAATTGGGAATTGGTTATTCTCCTTATCTCCCCCTGCTCCCTGCTCCCCTGCCAAATTTCCCGAAGAATAGGCGTAAGAACTCCAGTTAATATAGGCGCGGGCTAAATCTTCATCGTCTGTCCAGTTTTGCGATTCGATTAAACCTTGGAGTCCTGCACCGTAAGCACCTGGGCGAGAACCAAAGATGCGATAGCGCGATCGCACCACGGCTTCTTCTAAAGTTAATCCTTGGCTTGTCCACAATTCAGTCTCTTGGCGAACTGCATCCGCTAGGGGATTTTGTTCTGGCGGTTCATCTAAGTCTGCTACTGCTGATACGGCTTGATCGAATAAGTCAATTAAGTTGGGAAAAGCATCCCGGAAGAATCCCGAAATTCGTAAGGTGACATCTACACGGGGCCGTCCCAAAATTGCTAGAGGCAAAATTTCAAAATCCACTACTCGCCGCGCTGCACCATCCCATACAGGTTGGACTCCAAGTAAAGCTAACGCTTCGGCAATATCATCACCGCCTGTTCTCATAGTGGCTGTTCCCCACAATGACAAACCTAGTGTTTTGGGATATTCGCCATGCTCTTGAGTGTAATATTCCACGAGGGTTTCGGCGGCTTTTCTACCGATATCCCAAGCTGTCTCTGTAGGAATGGCGCGAATATCTACAGAATAAAAGTTTCTCCCTGTTGGTAGAACTTCTGGGCGGCCGCGTGTAGGTGCGCCAGATGGGGCACTAGGGACGTAACCGCCATCAAGTCCTTGTAATAAATGGGTGATTTCTTGGTGGGTTTGTTGTAAAGCTGGCAGCAGGCGATCGCGTATCCAGGTAGAGACACGATTCATCGCGTCTCCCTCCTCACCACAGACGCGATGAATCGCGTCTCTACAAGAGTTTTGATTTATTAGTTGTTCTACTAGGAGGGCGGCGTGTTCTTCTAGGACTTCGACGATATCGCCGATGGTGCGGCATTCTGTGCCATTGACTACTGAATATTTACCACTAGACATTGACAAATCGGCTGTGAGGGGGTCGAAATCTAGTCCCCAATCTTGAGCGATCGCACGGGTAATACCTAAAGAATGGCGATTAGGTATGCGAGCGATCGCTACTATTAAATCTCGCAGCTGCCTTCCTTCGGGACATTGCCCAAAAATGTGTAACCCGTCACGGATTTGGGCTTCTTTCAATTCACACAGATAGCCACCGATGGAATTCAAAACTAGAGATTCAGACTTAAAAATTTCTGTTTCATTTTGGATTCCCAAATCTAGATGGAGGTTTTCTTTGATCACCAATTCGTGGATGCGATCGCGAATCACTGGTAAACGCGAAGGATCTAAACTATCGGCTTCATAATACTCATCAATTAAATTTTCTAACTGTTGCAAAGAACCGTAGAGTTCCGCGCGAGTCATCGGTGGCGTGAGGTGATCTATAATCACCGCTTGAGCGCGACGTTTAGCTTGGGAACCTTCACCAGGATCATTGACAATAAACGGGTACAGGTGGGGAAGTGCGCCGAAAGCCACCTCTGGATAACAATTATTAGATAAAGCCACGCTTTTACCGGGTAGCCATTCTAGATTTCCGTGTTTCCCTACATGAACTACAGCATCAGCACCAAAAGTTTCTCTAACCCAATAGTAGAAAGCTAAATAATCATGGGTTGGTTCTAAATCCGGCGCATGATAATTCAAACTGGGGTCATTATCATAACCCCTTGCTGGCTGAATTCCCACAAAAATATTGCCGAGTTTAATTCCGGGAACGGGGATTGGGGATTGGGCATTGGGAATTGGGAATTGGGCATTGGAAATTGCGGTACTACTAAACTTTTCCCCATTCCCCATTCCCCATTCCCCATTCCCTATTCCCCACCGTTCCCTAATACCTTGCTGAACTGCTGGCGGTAATGAAGCGAAATATTCTTGATATTCTTCCCAAGAGACACTTTGGTGTACCGGAAGCCATTCTCTACCTTCCGAATCGTTAGTTACACCATCTGTCAGCCGTTGAATCAACTCGTCTCCTTGAGCAGGTGGATTTTCTACTTCATACCCAGCTTGATGTAGAGCTTGCAGGATTTCTACACAACTAGCTGGGGTGTCGAGTCCTACACCATTGGCGAGGCGGCCATTGCGGTTGGGGTAGTTTGCCAGAATCAGGGCAATTCGCCGTTCTTGGGGTGGTTTGGAACGTAGACGCGCCCAATTTGCTGCTAGTTTAGCAACGAACTCGATGCGATCGCTGACTGGTTCATAAATTACCACATCTGTCTCTAAATGGGGATTACGAGTTTGCACGGCTTTAAAAGACACAGCACGAGTAATAATCCGCCCATCTACTTCTGGTAGCGCCACATTCATCCCAATATCACGAGGAGAAAGCCCTTGAAACTCTGACTCCCACTGTTCAATTGATCCGCCACTGAGGATTACCTGCAACACAGGCACATCTAATTTTTCCCACAGTTCGGTTTGGGGTGTTTCGCTTTCCAAACGTGCTAGAGAAAAACTAGTGGTATTTAGCAGCACAGCTATGGATTCGGCTTCTTTCGGTTGGAAAAATTCACTCAACTCCGCTTGCACATCGGGTTCACGCAATGAGGAAACAAACACTGGCACTGGTTGTAAATTTTTCTGTACCAAAGCTTCGCATAAAGCATCAATTACTTTAGTATTCCCCGCTAAATAATGAGCGCGGTAGAAAAGGATGCCGATTTTGGGGATTGGGGATTGCGAGATTTGAGGTTCAAAGGTGGATGAACGAGTATCTGAGGTGGATTCATCCAGTTCAAAGGTGGATGAATGGAGTTCTGAGGTGGATTCATCCGGTTCAAAGGTGGATGAACGGAGTTCTGAGGTGGATTCATCCGGTTCAAAGGTGGATGAACGGAGTTCTGAGGTGGATTCATCCAGTTCAAAGGTGGATGAACGGAGTTCTGAGGTGGATTCATCCAGTTCAAAGGTGGATGAACGGAGTTCTAACTCTCCTCTGCCCCCCTGCTCCCCTGCCCCTCTGCCCCCCTGCTCCTCCACTCCCCACTCCCCACTCCCCACTCCCCATTCATACAATCCCACACGGGGAATCGGCCGAGGTGGCAGGGGATTGTATACAGTTGACAAGCAACTATCGGAGATAAATTGCAGAGCATTAACAAAATTATCTACGCCGCCTTCGCTAAAATACTGCCATACCTGGTTAGCAACACTTAAAGGCACGGTAGACTGAGAAATTAAGTCGGGATCAAAAGCGTCGTCCCCTGGCATTACAATGAGGGTTCTACCATTACGTTGCACAATTTCTTGCACTACTTCTAAGCCATAACTCCAGTAAGAACGTCCTCCTAATAGGCGCAAAATAATTACCTGGGCAAGCTCCAAAACTTGCTCTCCATAAGTATCTATGCTTAACTGTTGCTGCAATTGCAACAGATTGGCGACTCTTAAGGCAGGAAATTGTGAAGGTAATTTTGTAACCGCAACTGCCAAAGTTTGAATGTCGGTATCAGCAGCCGTAATCAACACGAAAGGCGCTGGAGTTTGTTCTAGAAAAATTAAGCCCTCTGACTGATTCCATCCACCCGATGTGCTACTTATACGATGCATAATGCTGTATTACCGTCTTAAACTATTGGTTATTACACAATCAAAACAAACTTTTTCCCTGCATTTAGCCCCCTCTTACCAGTAATGATTAAAAATGCTTAGTTCTCCTGATTTGAGCTTTTCTCGAACCTTGCCTATTGTTGTATTTAATCAGCTTGGGGAATTGTTGGAGCAGATGGCTCAAACAGTAGAAAGTGCCACTCTGGTACTGACAGAAGCTGTTTTGGCGCGGATTTGCATACCTGTGGAGTGGCAAAGGCGAAGGTTTACGTTGGTGGTTTCTGAGCAGTTTAGTGCGCTTTTGTTAGGAACCTTTGAGGAGGGGCAAGGGAGCAGGGGGGCAGGGGAGCAGGGGAGCAGGGGAGCAGGAAATTCACTCAGCACTCAGAACTCAGCACTCAGCACTCACTCAGCACTCAATGCTAGATTGACATTTAATTTAGAGGCGATCGCTTCCTTTCTCCACGAATTGAGAGACTTGTTTGAGTGCGATTCCTATACTCACCAAAATCTCGAACGCTATCGCCAAATTATTGGGCCCAATGATGCTACCCTCCAAAGTAAGTTCTCGCTGTTGCTATTAGAATATCTCCTAACTCAGCCAAACCAAGAAATAATAGCACCTCCAAGCCCAACTGCGCCGGCAGTTTATATCTGTCAGCCAGTGGAAGATGCCTTAAAAAAACAGATTTCCCAAGAACGGTTGTTGAATCAGGTAACAACGCAGATCCGCAAAAGCTTGGATTTGCCTGTCATTATGGCAACGGCAATTACACAGGTGCGTGAGTTTCTAGAATTAGACCGATTAGTAATTTATAAATTTCAAGGTTCTAAAGTCAAGACTCAACAATACCAGTCTTCTACAGATGAGGATAACGGGAAACGCTCAACTTCTATCTCAGTAAATAATCAATCCTTACTAGAAGATTACCAACAGCATAGGGGTTACATTGTCTATGAAGCTCGTGCTACAGATGCGATTACCTGCGTGTTGAATTACACAGAAAAAAATTGCTTTATGCGAACCTCTCAATGTTGGGAGAAGTATCGCCAAGGCTTTACCTTAGCTGTGGATGATGTCGAAAAAACTTATGCTCTAGAAGAGTGTTTGTTGAATTTTTTAAGGGAAAGCCAAGTGCGGGCTAAGTTGGCAGCACCGATTATACTTGAGGACAAGCTTTGGGGGTTGCTGATTGCTCATCAGTGCAATGAACCACGCCAGTGGATTGATAGTGAAAAAAACTTGCTGATTGCGATCGCTGAACAATTAGCGATCGCCATTTACCAAGCTGAGTTAATGCAAACCCTCACCCAAGAAAAACAAACTCTCGAACAACGAGTTATTGAACGCACAATCGGACTACGTGATGCTCTCCTCGCCGCCGAAGCTGCTAACCGCCTCAGAAGTGAATTTCTCGCTACTATCAGTCACGAATTACTCACGCCTTTAACTTATGTGATTGGGATGTCGTCTACGTTGTTACGCTGGCCTTTGGGTGAATTGAGTCAGCGACAACGCGATTATCTGCAAACAATCCACGACAGTGGAGAACATTTATTAGAAATGATTAATGACATCCTCGATTTATCTCAAATCGAGGCTGGTAAGGCAGCTTTAAATATTTCGGAATTTTCTTTGGTGAATGTTGCTGAAAATGCTGTGGAGTCACTACGAAAAAAAGCAACAAGCGAACAAATCAATCTCAACCTTGATTTGCAAATCGATCCCAGGCGCGATCGCTTTACCGCCGATGCCGAACGAGTAGCACAAATTCTCTCGAATCTGTTAACTAATGCAATTAAATTCACTCCCGAAAGTGGTAACGTTACCTTGCGCCTTTGGGTGGAGGATGATACCGCTATTTTTCAAGTGGAAGATACCGGCATTGGCATACGCGAAGAACAGTTACCATTACTTTTTGAGAAATTTCAGCAACTCGATACACCTTATCGCCGCCGCTACGAAGGCACTGGACTTGGATTAGCTTTAACTAAACAACTTGTAGAACTCCATCGGGGTAGAATTGAAGTAGAATCAACCATCAGTATTGGCTCAATTTTTACTGTATGGATACCAACTCAGGCAATGAGAGTGCTGAGTTAGGAGTTAAGCAAGAGACGCGATGAATCGCCGTCTTTACAATAATCACTATTTGTAGAGACGGCGATTTATCGCGTCTTTGTGATGATTTATTTATTCACTTTGAGGCTAGGCTAATGAGCATTTTTTCAAAAATCCTCAACACAGGCTCTTCTCCATTGTCTCTAGTGAAAATAGTATAATTTGGGTGAGAATTGATTTCAATTAACCAATATTGGTTATCTCGATCTAAGACGATATCTAAACCACCATAATCAATATCTAATTCTTCAAAAATTGGTTTAGCAAAATTAGCAATCTCTGACAATATTTGTGGATCATTGATATATTTTGCTTTTGCACCATCCCAGTGAAGAGGGCTGAGATTGCCTACAAATTTTGCATTAGTTATATCTTTTTCATAGAGCATAACTAACTCTTTATTTAGAAAAACGGCTCTATACTCAGATTTTATGTGAATAAACTCTTGAGCGATCGCAACGTAATCATACTTTTTATTATTGATATTAAAAATCTCTTTTAAAGCAGTTTCAACTTCATCTGTATTGTGACATAAAAAAACGTTATGTCCACTTGAACCAGAATTACGTTTAACAATTACAGGTGTTTCAAAGGTTTTTTTTATTTCTAATATAATATCTTCAAAACTTGGAAATTTTAAGTAAATTTTATATTGCAGGTCACAAAAAGGGGAAAGAAAACCTACTGTCTGAGGAAGTTTTACTTTGTTCTTTAAAATATGGTAAGTATATTCCTTATCTTTAATAATTTGGGCTACGGCTTGATTGATTATCGGAGTACTATAATTACAAAAAAAATGTTGTTTATTATTCAGTTTTACTTTTACTAAGTTTTCAGCCGGGTGAATAATTTCATAGCTGATATTTAAATTTTCACAAGCTTTGAGCAATAGCGAAAGGTTATCTAACATAAATACTTGAAGTTAAACGTCAAAATTACGAATTAAGCTAGCGTAGCAGGGTGGAGAAGCCCATTACAAATTACAAATTATTTTAGCTTGTTGTTTGCCGTTTAAAAATCACCATTTCAGTACCGACAACTGGGTTACGCGCTATCAGCTTATCTTGGGAGTCAATAATTTCTAAATGGGTAAAATCAAGTTCTTGAGAACGTTGTAATATCTCCGCAGCTAGTTTGTCCTGCTGAGATTCTTTGAGAGTGTACCAATCGTCACTAATTTTGACAGTCAAGTTACTGGTGCGGAAGTTGGCTTGAATTGACTTTATCAGACCAGAGGCAATGCGATCGCTAATTTCAGCCACCTGATTTTCAATAGCCGCAATCAAAGCTTGTTCTGGTGTCAATTCTATGACTGGTGTCGGCGTTGGTATTGGGATTGGCGTTGGTGTAGGAATAGGTTCTGGTTCCGGCGTTGCTGGCGTAATTGGTACTTCTGGCGGTGGTGTAATTTCCTCTAGTGGCTGTGGCGGCTGCGGTTCTGGTACGACTGACACTGGTGGAGTAGTTATCGTTGGTGTCGGTACAGGAACCTCTTCAACTGGAGGAACCGTTGCTATTTCAGTAGGTTTACCAGTAAAGACAGTTGTAGTTGTCCAAACGAGAATTACAGCAATTCCAGTCACAATTCCCGTTAAAGCTGTATCTGATAACTTTGTTGATAAATTTGATGGCAAAAACAAGCGAATTGTCCTTAACAGTCCACCCCATCGCAACTGAAGCTGCTGGAAAAATCCGGGTGTTTCCTCAGTACCTGGTGGGGGTGCTGTCTCCAGTTTGTCAACCGTTGTTTCTAAAACCCCAATCGTCCCTCGGAGAACTTGGATAATTTTAGCCTTCCAAAACGGCTGAACTCTCTGGTAAGGTTTTTGGGGAGGTTGATTTACCTGTTCATCCGTCGGTTTTGACTGATTGTCTTGTGACATGGAACTTTCACCAAAAGCAGCGAATCAAAGACAAACAACGTACATTATTACTGGTGCTGCCTTCTTTTGCCTTAATGTATCACTTCAATTGCACATTGCTTCAGCTAAACTGACTATTTATTAAATTTGGTGAGTTATGAACCTCAAACGCCGTCAATTTTTATTTTTAAGTAGCTTCAGCGCCATTGGTGCAGGTTTTTTAAGCTGGATGTTAGCTGATAAAAATCATCAAAGTGCTGATATTACCGATTCAACTACAGCTATAGCCGCTAACCCAGCTAAAAAAGACTTGTTATTACGTTTTGTATCTGTGGCTGATACGGGGACTGGTGCTAAAGGACAGTATGCTGTGGCTGGGGCAATGAATGCCTATCACAAACAAAATCCTTATGATTTAGTTGTTTTAGCTGGAGACAATATTTACAATAACGGCGAAATTGAAAAAATTAGTGCAGTTTTTGAGCGTCCTTATCAACCTTTGCTAAAACAAGGTGTGAAATTTCACGCTTGTTTAGGTAATCACGATATTCGTACCGCCAATGGCGATCTCCAAGTTAAGTATGCTGGCTTTAATATGAAGGGACGTTACTATACATTTCGCCGAGGAATTGTGCAATTTTTTGCTTTAGATACTAATAGTAATGCTGATTGGAAAAACCAGCTAACTTGGTTAGAAAAAGAATTAAGTATTAGTAATGTTCCTTGGAAGGTTGTATTTGGTCATCATCCGATTTATTCATCAGGTCAGTATGGGAGTAATCCAGATTTTATTAAAACTTTCACTCCTATATTTAAAAAATACGGCGTTCAACTTTACATCAATGGTCACGAACACAATTATGAACGTACACGTGCTATTGATGGGACAACTTATTTAATTTGTGGTGCAGGTGCTGGTAATCGTCCTGTAGGGCGTTCTGAGTGGACAGAGTATTCCACTAGTGATTTAAGTTTTGCCTCTTATGAGGTGTATAAAAATAGAATAGAAATAAGTGCGATCGCTACTAATAATCGCGTTTTTGATAAAGGTATTATTCAATTAAAATCAGTTTAGTTACATGACTAAAGTTGAGCAACTAAAACATTACTACATTAAGAAGCAAAATCAACCAAACAATAAAACCCTGTAGCGTTAATTATTAGCTAGTGAAAACAATTCATCTCCCGTTAATCTTTCCTCCGTAAGACTGTAACGCGAATCTTCTTACTCCATTAAGATAGATTGAAGTTCACAGGAGCAGCATCTTCTGAACATGGGTTTAGATTTTGGAAAAACCCTTTGTTCTTAACATCGGGTTATAAGTATATGTTTTCTGAAGTTAAAAAATGTCTTGTGTTAGCCGTACCTTTAGCAGCAGCACAAGTGGCTCAAGGGGCAACTGGTTTTGTAGATACGGTAATGATGGGCTGGTTGGGAAGTCAGACTATTGCATCTGGAGCTTTGGGAGTTACTATCTTTAGTTTTTGCCTGTTGATCGTTACTGGTATCCTTTCTGCTGTTAGTCCGTTAGCTGCCCAAGCATACGGGGCCGGGAATAGAGAAAAAGTTGGCACAATTGTCCGCCTTGGACTAGGGATATCTCTGGTACTAGGAATACCAACTACATTGCTGATTTACAATGGAGGTGCTTTACTACTTCTACTAGGGCAGAATGCCAACACAGTAGCACTAGCAGGGATTTATTTAAGAGCGATCGCATTTGGTTTTATTCCTGCTTTAGGCTTTGCAGTACTTAAAAGCTTTCTTTCTGCTCTATTCCAACCAAAATTAGTGATGGTGACTGTGGTTTTGGGTACTCTACTCAACTTCACAACTAACTATGTGCTGATGTTTGGTAAACTGGGATTCCCTGCGCTGGGTTTAGCTGGTATCGGTTGGGCAAGCACATTCTCACTTTGGAGTATGTTTGTTGCTTTAATAGTTTATATATGTAATCAGCCTCGCTTTGCAGTTTACGGTATTTTTCGACCTTTATCTAAAAAAGCTTTTCCCCTAGAGTATCGCCGGATAATTGGTGAGATTTTTCAGGTTGGATTGCCTATTGGGGGGCTGATTGCAGTCGAAGGGGGACTGTTCACCGTTGTTACTTTCATAATAGGACAATTAGGAACAAACGCTCTTGCTGCCCATCAAATTGCTTTACAAACAATTTCGATATCATTCCAGATGGCAGTAGGCATTTCTCTAGCGACAACAGTACGTGTTGGGCAGTTAGTTGGACAGAATAAACTGCTTGCTACTCGTTTGGCTGGATATGTAGGTATTGCTATTGCAGGTCTATCTATGGGTGTAGTAGGCATTACATTTTGGTTAGTACCGAAGTCAATCATTTCTCTTTATATTGACATTAACGATCCAAACAATGCAGATGTAGTTGCCCTTGCAGTGAAATTGCTGGGAGTGGCGGCGATTTTTCAAATAGTTGACGGTGTGCAAGTTACTGCGGGGGCAGCATTACGCGGACTAAAAGACACTCGAATTCCTATGTTTATTGGTATTTTTGCTTATTGGTGCGTTGGTTTATTGACTGGTTACACTTTTGGAATCTCATCGGGGTATGGAGCGATTGGTCTTTGGTGGGGATTGGCTATTGGTTTAGGAATGGCTGCAATAGTTATGACTTGGCGGTTTAGCAACAAAACAACTAACCACGGGTAATAAATAGCCTAAAAGGAGAGAGGTCAGAATATTAAGTTGCACATCACGTTAACATTAGTTTAATTCTCACCAAAGACTATATGATTCTTGAGGCAGTTATGCTTCTTGTTAAACCTGGTCTAGAATCCGATTTTGAAGCTGCTTTCAAAAAAGCTTCTAAAATTATTTCCTCAATGGATGGATATTTATTCCATGAATTGCATAGATGTATAGAAGTCGAAAGAAAATATTTATTACTGGTAAAATGGGAAACTTTAGAATCTCATACTGTCGGATTTAGAACTTCTGCTGAATATCAAGAGTGGAAAAAACTTTTGCATCATTTTTATGAGCCATTTCCTACTGTTGAACACTTTGAAGAAATTGAAATATAAAAAACAAGAACCCAGACTCATTTAAAAAATCGGGGTTCTATGGCTTGTGGCTTTGTTTTCAAATTTTTTGCAACTGCGCTACTCTTGGGTCAACAATTTTTTGTCCCAAACTAGAAAATTTAATTGCCACAGACATTTTATTACCTGTTCCGAAGACATGAGTGATTTCACCAAGACCAAAAGTCTTGTGTAATACTCTATCTCCTACTTGCCAAGTCTGGGTTGCGTCTTGTTTTTCACTAGAAGTAGAGGCACTTTTGGTATAGCTTTGACGACTTGCGCGTTTAGTAGATAATAATTCTTCTGGTAATTCGTCGAGAAATTGCGATCGCATCGCAGGTTCACGAGAACCATACAAACGACGTTCCCGCGCGTGTGATAAAAATAACCGCTCTTGGGCGCGAGTAATTCCCACATAACACAAGCGGCGTTCTTCTTCCAAAGATGCGGGGTCACTTAGGGAACGGTAGCCGGGAAATAGTCCCTGTTCTAATCCCACCAAAAATACTACGGGAAATTCCAAACCTTTGGAAGCGTGCAAAGTCATCAAAGAAACGGCTGTCTGTCCTTCTTTTAAGTTATCCAAATCGGAACTGAGGGCGGCACTACTTAGAAAATCTCGCAGGGAAATTTCTTCGTTTTCTTCTTGAAATTGCAGTGCAGCGTTATAAAGTTCTTGAACGTTTTGTACCCGATCTGTGGCTTCGTCTGTGCCTTGATTCATCAAGTCTTGAACGTAACCAGAATCTTCTAATATTCCTTGCAAAACCTCTGTCACCGGAAGCGTGGCGACTTGCCCTTGCCAACGGCTAATCATTGCGGCAAAGTTATTTACAGCTTTTGTCGCCCGTCCAGCTAATGTATTAACTGATGTTTCATCGCTGAGGATTTCCCACAAAGTTGTCCCTAATTGCTGAGATGCGTTTATCAAAGCGTCAATAGTGGTTTTGCCGATTCCCCGGCGGGGAGTATTGATGACTCGCAATAAACTGACTGTATCAGCTGGGTTATTTATCGCTCTTAAATACGCGACGACATCTTTAATTTCTTTGCGATCGTAAAATCTCATTCCCCCCACGACTGTGTAAGGAATTTGATATTTCACCAACAATTCTTCAAAGGGACGAGATTGAGCATTTGTCCGATAAAGTATAGCAAAACTACCCCAGTTTAACTCTGGATTTTGGTTTTCTAAAGTGCTAATTTGATTAATCACAAATGCCGCTTCTGCAAGTTCCTCATCGGCTTTGTGACAAGTAATCTGTTCACCCGATCCCCGCGTCGCCTTCAGGACTTTATCAATCCGTTGGGTATTATTTTCAATCAGTTCATTAGCCGCTTGCAGAATGTTTTCACAAGAACGATAGTTTTCTTCTAGCTTAACCATCGTTCGGGTGTCATCATCTACCAAACCATCACCAAAGTCTTCCTGAAATCCTAGCAAGATGGTGAAATCTGCCATTCGAAAGCTGTAAATTGATTGGTCTGCATCACCGACAACAAAAACTGAGCGATTTTCCCATTGCCACTCGCTCTTTTTGGTTTCGCCATTAGTAACTAATAAATTAATCAGTTGATACTGAGTGCGGTTAGTATCCTGATATTCATCTACGAGGATATGACGAAATTTGCGATGCCAGTAACTCAATACCTGCTCATTTTGTTGAAATAATCTCGTTGGTACAAGAATAAGATCGTCAAAGTCAAGAGCGTTATTTTGTGCTAACTTATCTTGATATAAATTGTAAACTTGGGCAATTACCCGTCCGCGATAATTTGGTTGGTCTTGCTCAAATTCTTGGGGCGATAAACCTTGATTTTTAGCGTTACTAATAGCGTAGCGAACAGAGCGAGCATCAAACTTCTTATCGTCTAGATTTAGCTCTTTATTAACGATTTCTTTGATCAGACTGATTACATCTGATTCATCAAATATCGAGAAATTACGATTCCACTTGCGTCCTTTTTCGTCTACGTATTTTTCAATATCAAAACGGAGAATGCGAGAAAATAGACTATGGAAAGTGCCACACCATAAGTCTTTGATCGTTGTTTTGTAAACTTGCGATCGCAATTGCGTTTGTTGATATTCTGTCAACAAATCAAAACGCTGACCATGTTGTTTCATAGCCAGTTGTTCCGCAAACAGCCGTTGAATCCGTTCTTTCATCTCCCGCGCGGCTTTATTGGTAAAAGTAACCGCCAGGATATTTTCTGGATCGACACGGTGTTTTAGAATTAGATTTGCAATGCGATAAGTCAGCGCTCGTGTTTTACCGGAACCTGCGCCAGCAACAACTAGCAACGGGCCGCAGTAGTGTTCGACAGCTTGACGTTGACTAGGGTTAAGGTGACTGAGAAAGTCGATGGTTGTTGTCATGGATGTGAAAAAGCGATTGCCTGGTGTCACATCAATAGAGAGTTGCTATTGCCCAGGTTACAATATCCTAACGAAACTTGGTTAATAAAGATTGTCTGGCAATATTCTTAACCAGAATGGTACTCTATCATGATTTATGTAGAAGCAAGAGAAAGCTGCCTGGATTGCTCTTATTAATATTAGGGATAATCTTCATCAGCAGGCAAATGAGGTAATAAATTGTTCGTGAAAATTTAAGACAACATTACTTTTGTCAATTAGTAATTATACTTAAAATACGCACCAAAGTAAAGTATAAAGTTGACTTTTATACAGAATTTTGAGGGCAAGTTATGAAGGATTTTTTTAAATATGACGTGATCGTTGACTTAAAAACTGTGTTTCTAACCTAGATTTTTACCGATTTTTAAGCACTATTACTTATTGACAAATGCTTGATAAGCTTAACTTGTCAAGAATGCTCTCTTGCTAATTTTGTCAGTCAACGAAAGATTACAGCTATGCCCTATTGCAATTTTCTTTATTTAGGAGTATTAGTTGTAGAAAGGCTCCTTAGTAATTGCAGAGATATTTAGAAAGATTTCGCTAGTGGGAAGCTAATCGTCCATTCATTTCCGAGCAACAAAATCTTTAAGCTCATCTAGTATTTGAAGCGTTTAGCATCTTAGTTACTGGATCATCTTTGTTTAAAGTTTATCTCTTAATATAGTAAAAAATTACATTTTATAGTTTCTAAATTAATTAAAGGAGCAACACTGTAGATAAAATCAGCAATCATTGTTTTTCTAAATTTGAGCGAGAACAAAGTGCCTCATATCACTAAGTTTCGACTTAATTTCTTATTAAGGAAGGTTTAATGATTAATATTGACAAGTTCAAAGGAAAGACTAAAAAAGCTGAAGGAGATCGTTTTGCTGTGAAGGTAAATGATAAACCAGCATTAATGATTGAGCTTTTTAAAAAGGATTATCAAATTTATGGCAATAAGCTATTCAAGTTGAATGATCTATTAATCTTGTTTGTTGAGGTTCACCTCAAATTCTTAGAATTGCGTAAAGATAAAGAATTACACCTTGATTTACATCTTGAAACTATTACAAATATTGACACTATTAAAAATAGGTTTTCTCCAGAGCCTATAGATTTATTTTTAAAATTAGATATGAGCGACTTAAAATCCATATTAAATAATACACGAAAAAATAAACATGAACAGACTATAGAATATGTACTATTATTTTGCTTGTTACAAAATAATAATAAAAATCACCTCGAAGATTTAACGTCTTTCTCCAATAATGATTTTGATTTTACAAAATATAAATATAAAGACATTTCTTCCTTTTTAGACTTTTTAACAAATACACAGTCACCAATTTCCCTAGTTTTTAATGTGAGTTATGCAGTTTTTAAATCATCATTGTGCGAATTTTGGTCAGATATTTGCCAAGAAAACAAAACTTTTGGAATAGTAATAAAGAACCCACGTTCTGGATTTGCTTCTCAATTTAAGTTTAATGAAAAAATTTACTCTTATATAATCACAAAAATTATCTCAGTTGCATCTGAAGAAAAAGATTTTCGGGAAATAGGCGAATTTTTGCAAGAAAAAACTCAATCAGAAAATTATTTAGAGTATTGAAAAATGTCTCGTTGCATTGATGAGTATAAAGGACGGAATCTAGCTTTTACTAGTAAACTAAGTAAAAATCCAAGGGACTGCAATATAAGAAATGGTCATACACGTTTGCATGTTATTGAAGGGGAAAACTCTCGGCGTGAATCTATCTGGGTTGAGGGACGAACATTTACTCATTCTTCAAACAAACAGTTTCACTTTGTAAAGGGAGATTGTTGCTCACCTATTTGGTGTATCGATAAAGTACTTGCAGGACAAATAAGCGAATCATTAGATGGAGCTGAGATAAGTATTTGCTCTATCCATTCTCTTACCGAAACCATTCATACTGAAATTACTTTTAACTTCGATGATATATTCTCATCTCCAAATACTCACGATACTATTAAAATGGTTATTACAGTGAAACTTAGGAATGAGGATTAAATTAGATCCATAACTTTTTTTTGGGCATAGCACTGAAATGCTTCTATGCAGTAAATCTGGAAGTTAATAAATCCTCATTCCTTATTTAAAGACTTCCAGTGAAAAAAACATCCCATTGTATGGAATCAAGGTCTTACGCTCCTATAAATATACAGATAATTTTGGATAATTTATTTTTTGGAAGTCTGTTATCTTATGAATCTTAATTGGTTTGAACCCCTGCCTTTTATTTTTTCAATACTCATAAAATTTGGCAGTAACAGTTCAGATGCTTTCCTTCATGAAAAGCTTGTTACAGATATTCCACAAGATTATACTTTACTCCCAGATCACAAGGATACTATAGCAGAAATGGCTGTAGATGCGAGTCAAAGGGTCACATATATTATAAGTCTGTTCGTCACTTTCGTTTCTGCTGTAGTTTTAGCTACTACTAAAAACAACCCCAACGCTAGCATAATCTCTGTCTTTCTATTAGCATTAGTTGGGGTATATTCTGTTTTTCAACTTATTAAACCTCTAGGATGGCTCCGAGTTAAAATTAAGTTTTTAGGTATTAGAAGAAGGCGTAATTTCTGGCTGACTCTTATCCTCATTTCTTTCGATTTTCTTTTGATGATAATTACTATTATCCCAAGCGTAAAATAAATCTGACGTGGTGAGAAAAAGCTCTATCTATAAAAAGCTGAATAAATAAGCACTCATAGCCCTCATGCCTTTTTGATAATACTTTCGCTTATTGGGATTAAGTTTGATTAAATCGGCTACCATCTCCATAGAACTGTCATGAAAACTAGGGGACTTGAGCTAAAATAAAGTACCAGTTTAAAACCCTGAATCCATCATAAAACGGTAAAATCTGATTGGTATATCAGTACATTATTTAATTTCAAGTCCCTAACCCAAGCTTGACAATGCAAACTAATATAAAAACTGCTGTATCTGCGCTCAGAACAAACAGATTATTTTACACGACCTACATATTTTGGTATTCCTTTACGTTTAATCTGCTAACCTTGAATCGTTGCAGAAGTAAAAGTGATCGCTATTAATAAAACTAGAGAAATAAAGGGTTCGCCCTCAAAGTTATCAACGTTAGTGTCTTCTAAGTTATAGCACCCTTCTTGAAATCTCTAAACATCTATTTTATAGATAATGTTTATTTATAGGGTGAAATAGCCAACTCTAAAATATTAAAATTTCTTAAGATAAACCATCCTTCTTTCGGCGCGACTCTCATGATTTTACCTTTCCACTTACAAGCAACATCATTAAAACCGAAAAGACCACGAGTCTTCGTCACTTTAACTCCTTTGAGGAAAATCGAAACTCCAGGTACTAATCCTAAATCATTAACTTTTCTACGTAGATAGGTTAGCCACGAGTTATTCCTGCGCGTTCTGTCGTAAAATCATCGACGGGGAATCAAACATCATAAAAATACTGGGTAAGCTCTTACTTGTTCTCTTGTTAACAGAGCTTAATAGCTATTTTCAGTTAATTTAACTACGGATTTTCGTAGAGACACCGCAATGTTCTCTAGCCCGTGGTTTATTTGCTTTAAAAATGCTGTAATACCTAATCGAGACTATTGTTACCAATAGGACTATTCACTCCTTGAGTACCCATATTGATATTGGGTAGCGATAGACAATACATCATGATTCAACCGTTAAGTTTTTAAAGATGAAAAATTTCTTTAATTTCAGGTTTAACCAATACAAGGAGGGGTGGATATGGATCTCAGCTTAATTGTATCCAACATTTTGAATCCGCCAATCCTGTTTTTCTTTTTAGGCATGACTGCTGTTTTTGTCAAGTCTGATCTGGAAATTCCTGCACCAGTGCCCAAACTCTTTTCGTTGTATCTGCTGATGGCGATTGGTTTTAAAGGAGGGGTAGAACTAATCAAAAGCGGTGTAACTCAGGAAGTAATTTTAACACTCGCAGCAGCAATGATGATGGCTTGTGTTGTTCCAATTTACACATTTTTTATCCTAAAGTGGAAATTGGATACTTACGATGCAGCTGCGATCGCTGCAACTTACGGTTCTATCAGCGCCGTCACTTTCATCACAGCTAGCGCTTTTTTAACTGAGCTTGGCATCCCTTTTGATGGTTATATGGTGGCAGCTCTTGCCTTGATGGAATCTCCAGCGATTATAGTTGGTCTAATTTTGGTGAATATATTCACCGCCGATGGAAAGCGAGAGTTTTCGTGGCCGGAAGTTTTGCAAGAAGCATTTCTTAATAGTTCAGTTTTTCTATTAGTAGGTAGTCTATTAATAGGTGTATTGACAGGTGAACACGGTTGGAAAGTATTAGAACCCTTTACTCAAGGGCTATTTTATGGCGTTCTCACCTTCTTTTTACTGGACATGGGATTAGTCGCTGCCAGAAGAATTAAAGACTTGCAAAAAACCGGAGTTTTCCTAATTTTATTTGCCATACTAATTCCAATAGTTAATGCAGTCATTGGGTTAGCGATCGCCAAATTGATCGGTATGCCTCGCGGAGATTCGCTGTTATTCGCTGTATTGTGTGCCAGTGCTTCTTATATTGCTGTCCCGGCAGCTATGCGGATGACTGTTCCAGAAGCAAATCCTAGCCTGTATGTTTCTACTGCTCTAGCGGTGACTTTTCCATTCAATATTATTGTGGGAATTCCGTTATATCTCTACGGAATTAACCTATTTTGGAGCTAATAATATGCACGTAGTTAAAAAGATAGAAATTATTGCCAATTCCTTTGAACTTGCCAAAATTTTAGATAATTTAGACAAGTCAGGTGTACATAACCATGCCGTAATCCGCAATGTTGCTGGTAAGGGATTACGAGGAACGACAGAAGATTTAGACATGACCATGCTTGATAATGTTTACATCATCGCGTTTTGTATGCCAGAACAACTCAAGCCTGTTGTCGAAAATATCAAACCACTTCTCAACAAGTTCGGTGGTACTTGCTACGTTTCGGATGTGATGGAAATTCGCTCTGTCAGATGTGTTGCCTCAATGTAACAAATTATAAATTCAATGAAGCATTTCATGGAACGTCGTCACTTTTTAAAGTTGGGAATCACCGGGGCATTTGGAATGGCGATAACTGCCAGTGATTTACTCTGGCGGGTGGAACAGGCTAAAGCTGATGAAGCACACCCAGCCCCCACTCAATCTCTGACTCCTGATGCCGCCTTACAAAAGCTGATAGAGGGAAATCAGCGATTTGTCGATCATCATCCTCAATACCCCGATCAATCTGCGCTGCGGTTGCAGGAAGTTGCTCAAGCTCAACATCCATTTGCAACTATTCTTAGTTGTGCTGATTCACGAGTACCGGCAGAAATTGTTTTCGATCAGGGCATCGGAGACATCTTTGATGTTCGGATTGCTGGAAATATCGCTACACATGAAGCGATCGGCAGTATTGAATATGCCGTTGTCTTATTAGGTTCTCCACTGCTGATGGTGATGGGCCATGAACGTTGTGGGGCTGTAACCGCAGCTGTCCAAAAAGAATCGTTACCTGGTGATATTAGTACGTTTGTGAAGGCAATTGAGCCAGCCCTGAAAAAGGTCAAGGATCAGCCCGGTGATGCGGTTGAAAATGCTGTGGTGGCAAATGTGCAATATCAAATTGAACGCTTGCAAAAATCAAAGCTTTTAAGTGAGCAGGTGCAGTCAGGTAAATTGAAAATTGTGGGCGGTCGTTACGACTTAGATACTGGAAGGGTAAAGATTATTACATAGTTTGGGAGATGAAGGGGCAGGGGAGCAGGGGAGACAAACAAAACTCTTAACTCAGCACTCCCAATTCCCAATTCCCAATTCCCATTCAATCCTGCACAGTCATTGGCAGACGAATAGTAAAAGTAGAACCAAGTCCCGGCTGACTTTTGACAATAATCTCACCACCCATCATCTGACAGAAGTGGCGGCTAATTGCCAAGCCCAGTCCTGTACCTCCATACTTTTTCGTAGTTGAAGTGTCTCCTTGGGTAAAAGGTTGAAATAACTGCTGCTGTTGACGGTTAGACATACCTATACCTGTGTCGGTAACGGTAAAAGTAATCATACCCAAAGGAGCATCCAGTCGTAATTCCTCCTTTTCGCTGTTGACTGTCAGCGTCACCTTGCCATTTGTAGTAAACTTACTGGCGTTGCTTAGTAAATTTAACAACACCTGCCGCATCCTAGTTTGATCGGCGTACATGGTGCCAAGTTGCTCATCAAAATGCACTTCTAAAACATTGGCATTTTTTTCTATAGCTGGTTTGACTGTGAGGACAACGTTATTAATTAGCGTCGCAATCTCAAATGTCTCTGGATAGAGAGTCATTTTCCCCGCTTCAATTTTTGACAAGTCGAGGATTTCGTTAATCAAGTGCAGTAGATGCTTACCGGCAGAGTTAATTGTTTCTAAGTCGGTGATAAAGTCTGCCGATAAACCAAGATCGGTAGCGTCGTCTTCTAGAAGTTGGCTCAAGCCGATGACAGCATTTAATGGTGTGCGTAATTCGTGGCTGACATTGGCTAAAAATACGCTTTTTGCCTTGCTAGCGGCTTCTGCTAACTCTTTAGCTTGTTGTAGTTCTTTGGTTCGCTCAGATACTCGCTCAATCAGACGATTTAGAGATTTGGCAAGTAAGCCAATTTCATCTTCAGTGGTGACGGGCGCTCGCAAATCAAAATTATGTTTCCGCGCCACTTGTTCAGCTACTTGGGTGACGGTGATAACTGGTTCAGCGATCGCTCGACTGGTACGCCAAGCTACAATGGCTGCGATCGCCACCGAAACGAGCATACTGATAATTACGATAAATCGCTCAACTACTTTTGCCTGCTCAACGGCTTTTTGCCTTTCTTGCTCTTGATCTTCAGCAGTTTGCAGGATGTTAGCCAAGCTTTCAGAAAGCTGATCTAGGCGCATGGCTGTTTCACCACGCATAATTGTCAATAACTGCGATCGGGCAGCAGAAATTTGCTGAGGCTGCGCTGGTTGGGAGTCAATTTTTTGTAAGACGACCTCGATTTGGTCAACGTAAGCTTTTAAATTATTCTTGTAATCTAGCAACAGCGTCTGTAAAGTCGAACTTGTTGCCGCTAGTCTTTTAGGTTTACTGTCAATAAATCCAGAAATTTTTGACTCTAATTGCTTGGCTTTTTCAACATTCTTCAAAAAATCAGCTTTTTTGGTTTGTAGTTGCTGTGAATTTTCTAATACAGCAACTAGATTAGAGCTATGTAATTGCGCCCCTACTACTGCATCTCTATAATTACTCAGTAGTTGTCCTTGTTCATAAGCTTGATTGAATTGCCTTACTTCCCTACCCCGGTAGTAGTTGGCAATCACTAACCCAGTTAGCGCTCCAAAAAAGCCAATTCCGATAGCTACAAAGTACCCATAGCCAATTTTTTGATGGATGCGCCAAGAACTGGCTTTGAGTTTCCCTCGTGAGGGAAATTCTATAGTCGGTAGTTCGTCTGTCGATGGCTCTTCGGCTGACACTTTTTTGATTTCTGAACTGCTATCGATAAGGGTTGGCTTTTGAGTTGGCATTTCTCAAACCTCCTTGCCTTCCCGCAAAAATTACCAAATCAGTTTAGCTTGTACAAACAGTTTAATTGGTTATTAACATTTACATTATCTTCTTTTATAGCAACAGCAAATCATTGCTTAGTAGATAATTCGCATAACCTCATATACTATGAGTTATTTTGATAGCAATGTTGCTAAGTACACTTACTGACAGCGAACCGAATTCACTTTTTTCAACAGTAACAAATAATTTCCCGAACTAAAGACCGATCTGAGACCATCTTCTCCTTACTACAATACTTTCCTCAATATACAGTTGATAGCAATTAGTTCTTGACATCAGGTAAGCCACTAGTCTACCTTACTGCTTCCTTATAAAATTAATACAATCAGGAAAAAAACAAAAGGTTTGATTATGGGGCATGGGGCATTGGTTATTTCTGCCTCATCCCCAATCATCAGCACGTTTATCATAAAATAGGTTGAAAGTCTAGTCGATGTGAATACACAAAAACTTTTATTACGTATTAATATCAATACGAATGCGTTAATTGACGAACCAGGCTTAAGATAGCTTTAATATTGGCTAAAATCGGCTTTTAGGCTTATATAAATGAGAGGTGGGCTGATTTTACCTGATTTGTACTTAGATTTAGTACGATTATGAACAAATGACACGGAATGAGATAATCACAACCAGAGGATTCCAGTTGATTTAGAAAAGAACTCAGAAGGACGATTATAATACATCCTGCTCCCTTCTGAATTCTATCCTCCTACTGACTGTCTACCTTGTAGTTGATGCAGTAGATATTACGGGGCAATTATAGTTAAAGGACACTAAAACCCTTTTGTGCCCTTTAATCAATTGTACTGATGCACTTGTGCATTACCTAACCAACAGCCTTTTGGTTGCAATTATCCAGATTAGAAAAACTCAACTGTCAAATTAATGGGAGTGAAAATGCCAGAACAAGATTTTACTGAAACCGCATCCAAAGAAACTACAGTGGCAGAGATCAACACCCAAACGGGAAGCATCACAAAAGTCCAGCCTCCCGCACAGTCTCAAGATGAATGGCTAAAATACGGGGAGCAAGTTTCTACATTTTTAGCAACATTGCCAGAATATGTGGGAGGCTTCTTTAATGAATATAAGCAACCTCTGGTAACAGTTGGTTTAATTGTGGGATCAATTGTTGGTGTTAAAGTACTCTTGGCAATATTAGATGCTTTGAATGATATCCCTTTAGTAGCGCCTACTTTTGAGTTGATAGGGATTGGTTACTCTGCCTGGTTTGTTTACCGCTATTTACTCAAAGCCTCAACGAGGAAAGAGTTAACTAGTGAAATCACCACTCTAAAATCACAAGTGGTTGGTAAAGAAATTCCAGAAGCTTAATATCTAATTATCGCTTCTCTATGAGACGTACTCCTGTATAAGAATACGCTCTAATTCCAAATCACCGAAGTCTGAATGCCGACTTTCGGCGTTCAGACTTCTCTTACAATTCCCTGCCAAGTTCATTAACAATTCGTAATTCGTGATTACGCTACTATCCCTAGAGGTAGCTGACTGTGACTCTTAGCTTAATTACGAATTACGAATTATCGTTGAGACGAGCCTCCTGGCGACAATTTAACCTTTGGAGTGCGCGAAGTTTCTGGAGATGCACTGGGTAATCGCACTATACTTGGAGATGAAATTGCCTCCAACTTGCCACGTTTTACTAAAGCTTGATGAATCATCGCCGCCACTTCAGCCCGACTAGCTACTTTGTTGGGAGCAAGAATTTGTGGGTTTGGATAGTTAACTACCAGACCATTGGTTGTAGCAGCAGCTATTTTGCTAATAGCATAAGGTGGAATATCTTTAGCATCTTTATAGACACTCAAAATCTGATTTGGAGAAGTGGGCGCTTTCAAATTCAACCCACTAACAAGGGCAACCAAAACTTGCACTCGTGAAATATTTTGTTGTGGTTTGAAGGTTTTTTTCGGATAGCCTTTGAGAAATCCGGCACTGATGGCTTGGTCAATTGCTGGAGTTGCCCAAAATTTTGTTGGTACATCTTCAAATGCGATCGCAGTCTTAGACGGTTCTTGGTCAAAGGCTTTTTGCACAATCGCAGCAAATTCGGCGCGGTTTACAGGCTGATTTGGTCTAAAAGAATAATCAGGAAACCCTTTGAGAATACTACGGGAAGAAAGAACATCTATAAAACGCCGACCCCAAAAGTTAGTGGGCACATCGTTAAATGCAATTGGCGGCGGAATAATAGATTTTTGTTTTGCTGGAGTTACTAAAGGTAGCGCTGATGATTTAAGTGATGACTCAAGTACTGCTGAAGAGGAAACAGGTGTCTGTGGTTGTGGGGGTTGAGTTGGGATTACCTGAGTAGATGGTAACACTGCACGGAAAGGAGCGGCGCTGTTAGTTGGCAATGAAGGTGTCTTGGGTTCAACAACAGCTTCCGGTGGAGAATAGGGCAAAACTGTCTTAGGGAGTACATTTGGTTCTACCTTGGGGTTAAGGGAAGGCAATACTTGATTTGGTTGAACACTGGGCGACGGAGTGGAAGAAGCCGACAGCAACCCGTTGAAGTTCCAGCTAGAATCCCTGCGGGACAATGACCAAAAAAGAATCGCTCCGATAGTGGTGAAGGCAACCAGAATAGCTATAAATTCATCAAAGCCAAGAGCAGTTCTTTGAGATGACTCCGATTCGGAAGGAGGTTTATTTGTCATCGTGATTACCCTGGTAGCAGTAAAATTTGTGTCTAAACAAATTAAGCCACAAATTTAATTCGTAATTCGTAATTCGTAATTCACAGGAAAATACTAAGCTTCTGGTTCAATACCGAGCGATCGCAATTGGGCAGTTAGGCGATCGGCTCTTTGGCGTTCCTGTTCTGCTCTTTGGGATTCCTGTTCTGCCCTTTGAGATTCCTGTTCTGCCCTTTCATCGCCACTCAATAACAAATTACCTTGTAAATCCCACCAACGCAGCCAGGGTAATTCCACATTCTGATAAACTCCCTGCCATAAACCTAATTCAACACCCAAAGCAACAATCGGATAATGTCCTCGTTCATTTGTTGGTAAAATCTGATACTGTCCTTCAATCAGATGATAAACTTCTAGGTTGGCTTTACTCGCTTCATAAATGCCGTAGAAGGGAGGACGAATGACTTGCTCATAAATCCAAAATTTACCTTTCAAAGGAGTTTGATCCCGTTCTTCACTACCGTCCCCAGAGACAAATTCTAAAACAATCAACGGGGCAATAAACTCTCGCCACAACACATAAGAACGTCGCGTTTGCCCATTGAGCAAAAATGGTACATTCGGTACATAAAACCAATCTGGTGCTTCTGCGCCTTTTTCCGGGGGATCGGTTAACCGCCAGTAAATGCCTAAGTCTTGCCCTATACAGTATTCACCTTCAGGATTTAATTGTTTAAGGATAGGTGTAATAGAGTCAGTTAGTAGGATGCTTTGGGGATGCTCTTGCCAATTTTTCACGAACGTACCATCGGACTCAGGAAGTTGAGTATGATCCGGGAAGGGGAAAGGGGTGAGGGCGTTGGGTGGATTGGTTACAGAGGTCATAACGCTACCTTTGCACTCTTCGTAAAGATTATTTTTAGTTTAGCTTGCGTAGGCGTAGCGCGTCGTAGACATCGCTCTCTAAATATTCACCACCAAGATTTTGAAGAAGCAGGAGGCAGTTTTTCTCAAAATTGCTTTCATTAATAAATCGCACGCCAATTACTTCTAGCCGCCTGAGAACAATTTTCACCCTGGTATACCACTAGTTTTATTAGATACCTAAACCAAAACCGGATTTCGAGGGTGGCAGAATGTAAAATATTAACTTATTGTTTACCCAATCTTTGTAAAAATCAGGGTGTCTAGTGTCAGAAGAATTTAGTTGCCAAATCTCACCGCCATTTTTGTCTCTTGGTAGCGATCGCGATCTGGGTTTAGATTCAACCCTCCAAGAACTACCAATGTACAACTTCCCAGTGGAAATCAATCACACTGGGATGGAAGTGGCTAATTTTTTAGAAAAATATCCCTTGCTACCAGGAGTAGTTTTGGTAGAACAGGGAAAGTTCATTGGGATGATTTCGCGGCGGCGGCTGCTGGAATTTTTGATTCGTCCTTATGGACAAGAGTTGTTAGTTCAGCAACCATTAGCCGTTCTCTACAGCTATGCGCGGATACCGATGTTGCTACTTGCTGATACAACATCGATTTTAACAGCGATGCAACTTAGCTTAAAGCGATCGCCAGAATTATTAGCAGAACCAATTGTAGTACACACAGAATCTGGTGCTTATAGATTGTTAGATGTCCAAGAATTGAATATTATTTCTTGGCAAATTCGAGGAATCGACAATCTGGTGCGCTATGAACGCAGCCAAGCTCAAATGATTCAAAATGATAAAATGGCAAATCTGGGACGTTTGGTAGACGGCGTAGCGCACGAAATTTTAGACCCAGTGGGTTTTATTTGGGGAAATATAACTTATGTTTCTACTTACAGTCAAGATTTACTCAAGCTAATAGCTGCTTACGATCAAGAGTTACCGTCAGTTTCCCACGTAATTAATCAGATTAAAGAAGATATTGAATTTGATTTTTTAGAACAAGATTTGTCGCGATCGCTTGCGAGTATCCGTACTGGCGCGGAAAGATTAAAAAAGCTTGTTACTAGTTTACAAAACTTTTGTCATATCGATGAACTTTATCCAAAGCCAGTAGATTTACACGCTAGTATAGATACTATTATTTTATTAGTTAATAGCCGTCTTCAAGGGGAAATTGAAATAGTCAAATACTACGGTCAGCTACCCCCAGTTTATTGCTTTATAGGGCAGTTAAACCAGGTTTTGATGAATATTTTCAGCGAAGTTGTAGATATTTTACTAAATGAAGCGGTTAGTCAACAGTTGCATTTAGAAGAGAAAAATATTGTTCAAAAACCTCGAATTGAGATTACTACAGAAGTAATTTCGCAAGAAGCAAGCAATCCAAATGCACCAGATTCTCGTTGGGTATTAATTCGCATTGCTGACAATGGGCCTGGAATGTCTCAAGAATTGCAACAGCAAATTATGGAGTCTTTTTCTCTGGAAACAAAAAATAGTAAAAATACTAGTTTAGCAGTAAGTTATCGAATCATAACGGTGAGACATGGCGGTAAATTAAATTTCCATTCACAGATTGGTATAGGTACAAAATTTGAAATTTTATTACCTTTGCTTTGATTGATCATAATTATGAATTTTAACTCATCCTACGGCTACGAAAACACCCCTTAGTTGATCCACATTCCCGCATTTTCAATGCTCGTGAACTCGCTAATGCCTCACTATCGTTTTCATAAAAAGCCGTAGAGAAGCCGAAGTCATTATTACCAAAGACCAATGACAAATGACAAATGACAAATAATCAATGACTAAACTTGTTGCTGGATAGGAATTTGAACTACAAACTCCGTTCCTTTTCCAAGTGTAGAAAAAAAATCTAACTTACCGCCATGTTTTTCGGTGATAATTTGATAGCTGATGGCCATTCCCATTCCTGTGCCCTTACCGACAGGTTTTGTTGTAAAGAAGGGGTTGAAAATCTTTTTTTGAATCGATTCGGGAATCCCAGATCCATTGTCAGCGATCGCAATTTTTACCCATTGCGAATCAACAACAGAGGTACGAATCGTGATGGTACTGGGATTATCGCGGATTTCTCGATAAGTTCGTTTAGTATTGAATTCTTCGAGAGCATCGAGGGCATTTACTAGAATGTTCATAAACACCTGGTTGATCTGTCCGGCGCAGCATTCTACATGAGATAAATTACCGTAGTCTTTGATGATCTGAATGACTGGGCTTTTGTCAGTGGCTTTAAGGCGGTGTTGCAAAATCATCAAAGTATTGTCGATGCCTTCATGAATATCCACCCTTTTGAACTCACTTTCATCCAGGCGCGAGAAGTTACGTAGTGACAGCACAATCTCTCGAATCCGCTCCGTCCCGATATTCATTGAATGCAATACCATAATCGCGTCTTTTTCTAGAAACTCTAAATCGATGGTTTTGCGTTCGGTTTGAATTTCAGTGGGTGGGTTGGGGACGTAACGGTGATAAAGCTGGACAAGTCGCAGTAAGTCATGAATATATTGGCTAATATAGCTGAGATTTCCGTAAATAAAGCTAACGGGATTGTTGATTTCATGAGCGATCCCTGCGACCATTTGACCCAGGGCAGACATCTTTTCGCTTTGAATCATTTGAGCTTGCATTTGATGCAAACTATCTAACGTATTTTCTAACTCTTGGCCTCTTTGCTGCAAATCTGTGCGCGAATCTTCTAACTCACAAATGACTTTCTTGAGTAAAAATTCCTTTGTGCTAATGTCAGTTTCTAGCTGACGGCGTTCAGATTCGCAGCGTTCCAGCTTTTTCCGCAAGATACGGTTTGTCTTTTCTAACTCTTGCATCTGTATGGAATTGTCTTGGTTATCCATACACAACTCATTTTGTTCCTATTAACAGTGTGACAAAGGTTTTGTTATGAACTTGCGTTTGGCTTCCACTCGCTATCGGAGCAATTTCACCATAAGCATAGAAACCACAACAAGGCAATGCGTTTGGTAAATGAGTTTTGACAAGCTGATACTCTTCTCTAGTCAGAGTTCCCAGAATTCGCCGACGGGCTGCACAGGAAATCAGCAACGCTGCTGTTGGCTCCACACCAGGATAATCGGCAAGAGCATTTTTCAAAGATGTCTCAGAGGCTAACAAAATATTGTCACGAGTTGCATCGGTGATTTGTACAACAGCCTGTTCAGGAATATCTAAAAAAAACTTCACGCTACCAGACTGTTGATCGTAGCCATTGGGTGCCCGTAAATAGAAATGATTTTGATCCTCAAAAACTGCCAGAGCATAGATGGCATAATTGGATGCAAATCTTTCTTCACCGAGATAATGCTGATAGAAATCTAAGGCACGCTGTCCATCAATTTCATAGACTACGTTTCCATCCACTTTAGTTACACGGCTACGTTGACTAATGGGAGTCCAACCACAGGCAACTCCGTGAGAAAATAGTAGTTTTCCAGAGAATAGCAGCACTGGAATTGAATCACTCAATACCTCACCCTGGAAGAATTGGTAGGTTTTGTCAAAGGTATAGTCATCAGCAGTCATTCCGCCAATGATGGGAATATGTTCTCCCAGGCTTTGTTTTAAAGCTTCCAAAATGAAAACCCCATTGCTGGTTAGACTATCGGGGAAGGTAAGGCACAATTGTGGTATCAATGCACTCTTTGCCTTAGCTTGGGCGATCGCTTCTTGGGCTGCAAGGGCTGGATTTTTGGATGCTCCTCGGCCAATACCTGAGTGAATTTCCACTTCATCGCTAGCAAACAGCATTAAGGTCAGAGAATCTTGCTGAAACTCCAGAATTGAAGAGATTTCTCCATTTGTAGTTCCACCAATCAACTCAATTCCGGGAAAAGCGTCTTGGATGCGTTGCAAAATTAACGCATGGTCAAAGTCTATAGCAGTGAATAAAATTCCAGCTTGGGGAAGGAAGCCGGCAAGAGAACGGTTACATTCTTGAAGAACTTCAGCGATCGCATTTTGAGAATCAGGATCGTCGCTATGGCCAACAACAACTCGAAACACAACTACCTCATTGTAAGTTTTAATACCAGGTAGCTTATCCAATTCGGATATCAGCACCCAGCAACCTACACTTAGATTTCCCACTTACTTGAACTAAATCTCAATTCACCTGACTTTTTATCTCCCCAATCCCCAGTCTTTAGTTCAATTCATCTGCAATAAGTTTTCGCCACGTTGGTAAATTTCCCGTGCGTGATCAGTCCAAGCACCTTGTCCCCAATAACGAAAACAACTGGTTTGCAGCAAAAGGTTGTGTAGTAAAATGTTACGATAGTGAGGTTGTTTGGTGATAGCTTCTGCTGAGTCAGTTTCCAGCAAGGGATCAAATTTTTGATGGAATAAACTGCTTAATTGATACATGGGAGACAACACATTTTCATATCCTTTGACCCAACTGATATGATTTGTCCAAGAGGCTCCATCCAGATGAAAATTAGAGTTTATTTGCTTTAATTCTTGAATCGCATTTTCTACAGCTTCGGGTTGGCAATTATCTGGTGAAACTCGCTCCCAAATCTGATGTTGTCCCACTGGCTGACAAGTTGGATAGTCTTCAGGTTTGCATCCAGCAGCTTCGATTAATTCTAAATATTCTGTACCACACACCCCAACTACACCTGATTTTCCACCGCCATTGTTTACCATATCCCACCAAGCTTGTTTAAAAGCGCTAGGAAATTCATTCATCATCACACCGCCATTTTCACCATCTCCAATTTGGCTAACTATTGGTGGGACAAATACACTGCCAATTTGTTGTTTGGATAATGTTTTCGCTTCATAGTAAGGCTGCATTTGTGCAACTAATTTAGTATCTGAACCTTGAGTTTTAATTAAGGCTGTGATACTAATTGTTTCGCCTTGAGAATTACGGGCAATCAGACGATGTGGTAAATGTTTGTGAGTAAGAGATTGACCGATAAGAGTTTCTACAGAATGTTCTTGAACGAGTAGCCAGCGATATCCACACTCTTTCAGCGCTTTCACAAATTCAAAGAGAGCATCAGGGTGATTTGGTAGGTGCATTTCTGGGGGCGAAAAGCCTTTGACTCGTGCTAATGCTTCCCAGCCAAAAATTGCTGCAAAGTGATGTTGCCATGCAATGATATGCAATTTGATATCTGCTATAGGTGTAGAAGGAATAACTGCATGACCCCACATTGTACCCAGCCATTCTACGTAAGGTTGATAGTTGCGATCGCAAGTAATTCGTTTAAGGTTATCGAGAACATCACCGCGTCCCATTTGCCGCAGTCCCCACAGCAGATTACCTGAGTAATCCAACATCACACGGGGATTGCAACCTTGACTTACAAGTTCGGGGATCAAGTCTGCCATGCGGCTGTAACAATGGGCAAAGGGATCTGCATTGTGGTTATCCCCTTCATGGGGATGTTCAAACATATATTGCAGATTGCTGATCAGCGTACCGCCATTTCCAGCAGGTATAGTTGGCTGGTGCATGTGTAAGGCGATCGCAAACACAGCATTTAAGTCTTCTAAGCGGATATTCGTTGTTGGTAAAAATACTGGTTGATCTTGATTAACCACAGAGAGAACCTCTGTTTCCCAACCAGAAATATTCGGTAAGCCATCAATGATTTCGGGCAAAGGAGTCAGGGTTGTAGGGAAGGAAAGCATTTCTGATTGCTCCGAAACAAGGTATGTCTAATTATGCGATCGCCCAGCAATTTCTGATCTGTAACTTTATGTATTGATGCAAACTGCGATCGTCTTGTAGTCCTGCAATATCTGTGTATTTCAACAATTTGGATATCACACTTGTATGAAAAGTGTTGGAAAATATACAACAATCCTATTTGATTTTGTTGCCAGAGGCGTACATCTGTACGCCCCTACAGCCGATTCATTATGTTGCAAAGATTTTTGGAAATGGTATGATACAACTCAAAATTAAGAAATTCAGATTTCATCTAGGTTTCTGAGTTTGAATCTGTTTCCCTCTTTTAAATAAGCTGTAAAATCCGCAAAAAAGATATACGGTAAATATTAGTATTTATCAAGATAAGATTGTCTATTCTATCTTTACTTACGCAAATTTAATTTTAGGACAGGTCTAATGAAACTAAAACAATTTGGAATTACATTTTTGAGTGTTTGTATTGCTGCTTTTTCGGGAACGAAAGCAGCAGAAGCGGCATCATTTTCGGTAATTGCTGATGGTCTTAATAATCCACGGGGTTTAACTTTTGGTAATGACGAGAGTCTCTACGTCACCGAAGCAGGAACCGGCGGAAGTGGAGCTTGTGTTCCTTCACCAAGCGTTGCAAACCAATCTTTATGTTATGGCACAACTGGTGCAGTGACAAAAATTGGAAATGGTAAGCAAGAACGTATACTTACAGGACTTCCTTCTTTAGCATTACCAGATGGTACTGATACTTCTGGGCCTCAAGATATCAAATTTGATGCTACTGGCAAGCCTTATATTGCAATTGGATATGGTTCAAATCCGACATTTCGCGCCACATTAGGTAACACTGATTTAGGAAAAATCATCACTGCTAATTTCAATACAAATTCGTGGACAAGTGTTGCTGATTTAGCTAATTATGAACTTGCAAATAATCCTGACAAAGGAGATTTAATTAGCAATCCCTTCTCTCTTCTTTTAGATGGAAATAATATTGTTGCAGTTGATACTGGTGCTAATGAGTTACTCAGCGTAGGTACTGATGGCAGTAACTTAAAGGCGATCGCTACAATTCCCCGGCAGATATTAACTAATCCAATTTTTCCCACTGGCCCATCATCATCGCCATTTGAAATCCAAGCAGTACCGACAAATATCGCCAAAGGCCCAGATGGCGCTTATTATATTAGCCAATTAACTGGTTTTCCTTTTCCAGAAGGTGAAGCAAAAATCTATCGAGTTGGTGCTGATGGTCAACCAGCAGTTTATACCGATGGCTTTACCCAACTTACTGACTTAGCTTTTGATAGTGAGGGTAATTTATATGCTTTGCAGTACGCTAATCAATCACTCTGGAAAGGTAATCTAGATGGTTCTGTAATTAAGATAGCTAGGGATGGGACTCGCACAACTATTCTTAGTGGCAATGGATTAGAGTCTCCGACTGCTTTGACTATTGGTGCTGATGGTGCTATTTACGTGACAAACCGAGGCGATCGCCCTGGACTTGGACAAGTTATCAAAATTGAGAATTCTAAGTCTGTTCCTGAATCTAGTTCTACTTTCAGCTTATTAGCATTTCTTGGCACTGTGAGCCTTACTTTGTTGCACAAGGGTAAAGCCAAGGGACTTCCAACTAAAAAAATCATCCCATCGCTTTGGTGAGCAGAGGGCGCAGGGGAGGAAGAATTTAACGATCATCTTCGCTCCCAAAATTGAATAATTTAATTTCTAGAAATCCCCAAAGACTGAAGATTTCGGACAAGTTTGTTCGGGAATGCTGAGTGTTGAGTTAGCGATCGCCCTCGGCTTCTCTACGAGACGCTACGCGAAGGGATAAGTTTTTGAATCAGCCGTTGTCTGCTTGGTGCTGGCGGTGTCGCTATTCGTAAAATTAGCTCTAATAACCAAGGGGAAATGCGTTGACACAACACGGCTAAATGACTTTGCCATCCGACTAAAATTTCTGCTGAATCATTTTGCATTCCGGCGACGAGTGCTTTCGCTACTTGCTGGGGAGTCATGGGGATCACCCAGCGAAATAATTTTAAGTCGCGCACCATATCTGTGTCTGTCAGAGAAGGCAGTAATGCAATGACTCGGATATTGTGTTCTGCTAGTTCCTGGCGCAAGGCTTGGGTAAATCCTAAGATGGCAAACTTGGTTGCTGAATATGTCGCCATCGTCGGTGCTGCAACTTTCCCCATCAGGCTCGATACATTGACGATTGTCCCTTGCCTTTGGCTGGCCATGCGTCTAGCTATTAAACTAGTGAGGTTGTACATCCCTAACAAGTTCACAGAAATTTCTTCTTGAACTTGAGGCATCTTAGATTGCAAAAACGAGCTTTGGTATGCGACTCCTGCACAATTAACCAGCAGGTGAATCTGTCCAAAATTACGCCACAGTTGGGCAACAGCGATATTTACTTCAATTGTCTGTGTTAAATCTAATGCGACGATCGCAGTTTTTGTCCCCATCGCCTCGATTTCGTTAGCTACCTCAACTAACTTTTGGCGATCGCGTGCTACCAATATCACTTGCTTGATGCCTTGTTGCGCTAGTTCGAGGGCGATCGCTCGTCCAATCCCACGCGAAGCCCCTGTAATCAGAGCAACTTTACCTTGAATCTCCATTGGTTTTATCCTCCAAAATCTAAGTCTTACCAACCTCTTGGTTATTGCCGAGATACACAATCAAGAGTTACTTGCTTGTCGGCATCAAGTAAGACAAATAATCTATTGCAATTGAAATCAAACTGAGATTAAGCCTTTGGCAACGATATCTTTCTTGGTTAATCTGCAATCCCTCATAATTGTCTATACGAGGCAGAAACCTCTCGTTTTAAACTGTCAAAGCCTAACATACTTGGCTGAATCGGTATAGCTCATAGATTTTATTTCTCCTAGATTCAGAGCGTTCATCAGCATCGTTGTCATACACACGTTAGCAATTAAATCAAGGTATTGCAATATTCTTTAATAAGGATTTCTTAATACTTCTTAACGACTAGCATATATATATAAAAGATTTTATTAAATAAGTTTTTATAAATCCCTAAGTATGAATATCTCACTTCCCTGACAAATAGCCCTATTTTAGGTAATTGTTATATCTAATTCATCTGTTGGGAACAAAAAAGACGTATAAAATTTTGGTTGATTGTTGCAATAGTTAGAGTTACTGATTAACGCGCAAATTTCTATCAGCATATTTACTGATTTATTGAAAACAAAGGCTTCTGAGGTTGTATTTATTTAAAAAATACAAGAGGGCTAATACATCATTTTTAATGCAAATTCCAACAGCGTTTTATCTGCTGAAACTTTAATGTAAATAGTAATTTTTTTTGTTTAACTTTGAGTTTATCAAAGTAATCTTTGAGACTTGTAGTGTTATTAATTTAAATCATTCCTGAATAACAAGATCCCCAACTCTGCCAGAAGTCGGGGATCTTGCTGTAAGTTCTAATATTCTGCCTTCCACTGCACCCACGTATATTTACGTAATCCTCTTTTCTCCCCTGCTCTTTTGACTGGAGTTTAGACTAAGCCATGCAAAATGACCCAGCAGGGCTGAGTTAATCAGAGACTTAGCAAAAGTATGAATAATCTTAGGTATTAA